>NZ_JAXAVW010000021.1:0-184741 GCF_033949945.1 Lentzea miocenica | reverse complement strand
GCTCTCGCCCGTGAACCCGTCGTGCCGTTCCGCCAGTTCGTCGAGCTCGGCGCGGTGCGCGGACGCCGGGGTGCCGTCCGGGGCGGTGGTGAGTTCGATCACCCAGTCCACGTCCTCGGCGTCGTCCTCACCCGCCAGCATGTCCCGGTGCACCGCGCACGGCCCCCAACCTGCCTCGGACAGCTCGGCCGCCAGCTCCTCGGCCTCGTCGCGGTCCGGAAGGATCAGCAACACCGTCGGCGGGATCAGCCCGCGCACGGCCAGCGCGGTCCTGAGCGCCGCCGTGTCCGGCACGTGCACGCCGTCCAGCCCCGCCTCGCACGCGGCGGCCACGTTCTCCGCCGTGTCGTCGCAGAACACCGCCGTGGGGTGGCCGAGCTCGTCCAGCACCCGCCGGTAGACTGCGGGGTCGGGCTTCGCAACGCCGAGCCGCGCCGAGTTGAAGATCGCGTCGAACTCGACGTCCAGGCCGAGCAGCGCCAGGTCCGCCTCCAGCCGTGTGGTCGCGTTCGACAGCAACGCCACAAAACACTGCCGTCGCGCTGTCCGCACCAACGCCAACGCCTCGGCGATCACCTCACCCGTGACCGCCCACGCCTCGACCTCCGAGCGCGGCACGACTCTCGCGATCTCGTCGTGCCACTGCGCGTCGGTGATCTGCCCGGTGACAGCGCGGCGCAGAAGAGTCGGCTCGAAGGCGACCTCGGCGATCTCCGGTGGCGTCGGCGCGTACGACCGCAGCACGCCGTCGAGATCGAGCAACAGCAACGGTTTCAGCGCCGGCGTCCGTTCCACTGCCCCCACAGCAACGCCACGGCGGGGATGGCCAGGAAGATCAACGGATTCCGCAGCGCCACGAAGAACACGATCACCACGATCACCCCGACCGCGGGAATGACCATGCCCTCCCACGTGCGCGCCGGCGCCTTGGACGCCTCGGGGAACATCGCCATCGGCGCGGCGAACTGCGGCCGCGGATCCGGCAGGTCGTAGAACAACGCCATCAACTCACCCCGCGTCTTCGCGGTGGTGATCTTCGCGGACCGCGCGCCGTACTCCTCGAGATCGATGCGCCCGGCGCTCATGTGCTCGCCGAGCACCTGCAACGCCTGATGCCGCTCGGTGTCACCGATGCGGATGTCCCGTGAAGGGTCGCTCACCCTGCAATCGTAGGTGAGCGACCCGCCGGGTCGGTCCGTCAGCGCCCAGATCACAGGCCGGCAGCCTCGATCCGCCGTGACTGTCAGACCCCGCGAGTACGTTCGGTCGCGGGGGATCCACCAGCCAGGGGGACCTCTGCGTGAGCCTGCGCGCTCAGTCCTTCAGCTCGCAGATCACAGTCCCCTGCGTGATCGGGTCACCAGGAGCAGCCGCCAGCCCCGTCACGGTGCCCGCCTTGTGCGCCGTCACCGGGTTCTCCATCTTCATCGCCTCGAGCACCACGATCAGCTCGCCCGCCTCGACGGTCTGCCCGTCCTCGACGGCCACCTTCACGATCGTGCCCTGCATCGGCGCCGCCACCGCGTCACCCGAAACCGCGGCCGAACCCCCACCCGCACGCTTCGACTTCGGCTTCTTCGCACCAGCACCGGCAGCCGCCGGCCGCGAACCCACCGCGAGATCCCCCGGCAGCGACACCTCGAGCCGGCGCCCGCCGACCTCGACCACCACGGTCTGCCGCGGCGTCTCCTCGTCGGCCGCGCCGGCACCGCCCGCGAACGGCGCGATCTGGTTGTCGAACTCGGTCTCGATCCAGCGCGTGTGCACGGTGAAACCCTCGGGCTTCTCGGCGGTGAACGCCGCGTCCCGCACGATCACGCGGTGGAACGGCAGCACGGTCGCCATGCCCTCCACGACCATCTCGTCCAGCGCGCGGCGGGCACGGGCCAGTGCCTCTTCCCGGTTCTCACCGGTCACGATCAGCTTGGCCAGCAACGAGTCGAACTGCCCACCGATCACCGAACCGCTCTCGACACCGGCGTCCACGCGCACGCCAGGACCGGACGGCGCCACGAAAGAAGTCACCGTGCCCGGCGCGGGCAGGAAGCCGCGACCGGCGTCCTCGCCGTTGATCCGGAACTCGATGGAGTGCGCACGCGGCGTCGGGTCCTCCGTGTAACGCAGCTTCTCGCCTGCCGCGATCCGGAACTGCTCGCGCACCAGGTCGAGGCCCGTCGTCTCCTCCGACACCGGGTGTTCGACCTGCAGGCGCGTGTTGACCTCGAGGAACGAGATCGAGCCGTCCAGCCCGACGAGGTACTCGACGGTGCCTGCGCCGTGGTAGCCGGCCTCCAGGCAGATCGCGCGGGCCGAGGAGTGGATCGTGGCGCGCTGTTCGTCGGTCAGGAACGGCGCGGGCGCCTCCTCGACCAGCTTCTGGTGGCGGCGTTGCAACGAGCAGTCGCGGGTGCCGACGACGATCACGTTGCCGTGGGTGTCGGCGAGGACCTGCGCCTCGACGTGGCGCGGCTTGTCCAGGTAGCGCTCGACGAAGCACTCGCCGCGGCCGAACGCCGTGACGGCCTCGCGGACCGCGGAGTCGAACAGCTCGGGGATCTCTTCGAGAGTGCGCGCGACCTTCAGGCCACGGCCGCCGCCGCCGAACGCCGCCTTGATCGCGACCGGCAGGCCGTGCTCGGAGGCGAACGCGATGATCTCGTCCGGTCCGTTGACCGGGTCCTTGGTGCCGGGCACCAGCGGCGCGCCGGCGCGCATCGCGATGTGCCGCGCGGTCACCTTGTCGCCGAGGTCGCGGATGGCCTGCGGGGTCGGGCCGATCCAGATCAGGCCCGCGTCGATCACGGCCTGCGCGAAGTCCGCGTTCTCGGACAGGAAGCCGTAACCGGGGTGCACGGAGTCGGCGCCGGACTGCGCGGCGGCGGCCAGCACCTTCTCGAACGACAGGTAGCTCTCGCCCGGCGTGTTGCCGCCGAGCGCGAACGCCTCGTCGGCGAGCCGGACGAACGGCGCGTCCCTGTCGGGATCGGCGTAGACGGCGACGCTCGTCAGACCGGCGTCACGGCAGGCGCGGATGACCCGGACGGCGATCTCACCGCGGTTCGCGATGAGGACCTTGCGCAGCGACACGGCGTCGTACCTCCTGCTGGACCGGTAATTACGGCTCTGGCTGGTGCCGCAGTCTACGGAAATCAGTGAACTCCGAGAGGGAGAGACGGCTCACTTCACAACCATCCTGGGCCCATCGGCCACAATCTGCGATGTGGGTGGAACCAGGTCCGTGCAGGTGATCGCCGTCGTGGCCGCCGTGGTCGTCATCGCGGGGCTGGTGTTCGCCTATTTCCAGCGTCCGAACAACACCGATTCAGGTCAATCCGGCACCGACGGGGGAATGCGCTGCGGTACGACCGTTTGCCAGGTCATCATCGGCAAGTCGGTCGGCAAGGACCTCGTGGAACTGCTCGGTGGCACCGGCGGCGGGCGGATCAGGGTGACCGGCGCGTCCGGCCCGTTCATCTTCGAGATGACCATCGCCGAGTCCGGTGCGGTGGTCGACGACAAGTCCCTGCGGTGCGTGGAGGCGGCGGTCAGCGTGTGCCTGGTGCACGGGGTGCAGGGCGGCAAGGCCCTGGGTGAGGTGCTGGTGCGCAAGGACGGAACGTGGTCGCGCGCACAGACCGCCTACCAGTCCAGCGCCGGGTATCTCGGGCTGCACGACGTCAACGAGGACGGCACGGCGGACGTCGTCGCCGCCCAGTTCGCCTGCGACGGCCAGTGCAAGGACACGTTCGTGCAGGTGTTCTCCGTGCTGGGGCCGAATCTCGGCTGTACGACGGCGGCACCGGCGCGGGAGCAGCTCGCTGGCTGGCCCACACCGGTGCCGAAGATGTCGCAGCTCCGTCCCTGCGCGGACAGTTAGGCCTCGACGATCAGGCGTTGACGAGGTCCTTCTCGGCCGGGGCGGCCGGCTCCTCGATCAGGTTCTCGCTGCGCGCCACCAGCACCGGCACGGTGATCTGCCCGGCCACGTTGGTCGCGGTGCGGATCATGTCGAGGATCGGGTCGATCGCGTAGACCACGGCCACACCGGTCGCGATGACCTGCGGCGGCAGGCCGACGACGCTCAGCGTCAGCGTGAGCATCGTGTACCAGCCGGTCGTTCCGGCGGTGGCCAAAGCGCCGAACACCGCGACCAGCACGATGCCGACGTACTGCCACACCGAGAGCTGGATGCCGAAGAGGTTCGCGATGAAGATCGTCGCGACGGCCGGGTAGACCGCGGCGCAGCCGTCCATCTTGGTCGTGGTGCCCAGCGGCACGGCGAAGTTCGCGTACTCGTTCGGGACGCCGAGATCGGTGGCCGCCTTGCGGGACAACGGAAGCGTGGCGCCCGAGGAGCGCGACACGAACGCGAACTGGATCGCCGTGCCCGCCTTGCGGAAGAACTCGACCGGCGACGTCTTGCCGACGAACTTCAGCAGGATCGGGTAGACGACGAACAGCACCAGCAACGTGCCGACGTACACGGCCAGGATCAACGAGAACAGCGGCTTCACGAACGAGTTGCCGTACGAGGCGACCGCGTTGCCGATGAGGCCGAAGATGCCGATCGGCGCCAGCAGGATGATCCAGCCGACGACCTTCTGCACGATCTCGAAGAACGACTTCACCAGGTTCGTGAACGGCGCGGCCTTCTCACCGAGCGCGTAGGCGGCGAAGCCGACCAGCACCGCGATGAACACGACCTGGAGCACGTCGCCCTCGGTGAACGAGGTGAAGATGTTGGTGGGCACCAGGTTGTCGAGCAGCGCCTGCCACGAGCCGGACGCGCGCTTGGCCAGCTTGTCGACCGCGCCGGCGGCGGGTTCGATCTGCAGGCCCGCGCCGGGCTTGATGATCGAGGCGACCGCGATGCCGATCAGCACCGCGATGAACGACGTGATGGCGAACCACAGGAACGTCTTGCCGCCGAGGCGGGCGGCGGTGCGGCCGCCGCCGAGGTTCCGCAGCGACGCGATGCCGACGACGATCGCGGTGAACACCAGCGGGATCACGGTCAGCTGCAGCAGCGCCGTGAAGGTGGAACCGATCTTGGCGAGCACGGGCGCGAGCCACGTGCCGTTGCCGAGCCAGCCGGCCAGCGCGCCGAGGACGAGCGCGCCGAGCACTGTCAGGCCGAAGACTTTGGGCTTGCGGTAGGTCTGAACGAGCGACACTGGAACATCTCCTGTGCAGGGATGAGCGAAAGGGGGCCGGGAGCAGTTAGCTCCGACAGCCCGTGCTCGTCCTGCGTGCCAGGTCGATGTTCCTGCGACGCGTCAAGTACTCGTTCACCGCTAGCCCCCAACGCCGGCGTTGAGGGCAGTCTTCCCTGATCGGGTGAACTGTGACCAGGACTACCAGAGTGTGGACACGGAAACACCCACCTGGCTGAGCAGCCTTCGGGTGAGCGGCAGGCTGATGCCGATGACGGACGTGTGGCAGCCGTCGATGCTGTCGATGAACCAGCCGCCGAGCCCGTCGATGGTGAAGCCGCCCGCGACGTGCAACGGCTCACCGGTCGCGATGTACGCCTCCAGCTCCTCGTCCGACGGCGTGCCGAACCGCACGGTCGTCGACTCGGCGGCCGAGGCGCGGTCCGTGACGACACCCCCGGCCACGCGCAGCACGGTGTGGCCGGTGATCAGCACGCCGCTCTTGCCCGCGACCCGGCGCCACCGCTCGCGCGCCACCTCGGCCGTGCCGGGCTTGCCCACGAGCTCGCCCTCGAACAGCAGCATCGAGTCGCAACCGATCACGACGCACTCGTCGTCGTGCTCGATCGCCTCCGCCTTCGCCGCGGACAGCGCGACGACGGTGTCCTCCGGCGCCGGGTCGTCGAGCGACTCGATGAGCGCGTCCTCGTCGACACCGGAGACCCGGACCACGGGCTCGATGCCCGCGGACCGCAGGACGTTAAGACGGGCGGGTGACTGGGAGGCCAGGATCAGACGCACGCCGGGAGTCTTTCACGCTGTCCGGTACTCCCTGGCGAAAGGCGAACGCGACGACGAGCCCGACCGCGAGCGCGGCCAGCAGCAGGTAGAACGCCGCCCGCACGGCGCTGGTGAAGTCACCCGTCGCCGACAGCACGATCTGCAGCACGGCACCGGTCGCCGCGCTGCCCAGCACGTTCCCGAACTGCCGCGAGGTGTTGTAGATCCCGGACCCAGCGCCCAGCAGCGACCTGTCGAGCGTCCGCGTGGAGATGTTCGTCAGCGGCGAGTACACCAGCCCCATGCCGGTGCCGGCGGCGATCATCGACGGCAGCAGCACCCACTGCGACCCGTCGGTGAGCAGGAACGTCATCGCGCCGATGCTCACCGCGAGCAGCACGAACCCGGTGATCGGCAGGTACTTGGCGTTCGCCCGGTTCGACAGCCGCCCGGCGAAGATCGCGACCACCCCGGACATCAGCGACGCAGGTGCCGTGACCAGGCCCGCCATCAGCGGCGACAGCTTCGGCACGGTCTGCAGGAACAGTGTGAGCGGCACGAACAGGCCGGTCACGGTGATCCCGATCATGACGTTCGCGACGTTGCCGAGCGAGAAGTTGCGGTTGCGGAAGATCCTCAGCGGCAGCAGCGGCTCGGGGTTGCGCGCCGACGCCTGCCACAGCACGAACGCCACGAGCAGCAGCACCCCGGCAGCGATGATCTCGGTGATCGTGATCGGTCCCGCGACCTGGCCCCAGCCGTAGTGCTCGCCGTTCTGGATGCCGAACACCAGCAGCCCGAGCCCCAGGCAGCACAGCACGACACCGAGCACGTCGAACCTCGGCGCGCGGCCGGGCTGGTAGTCCGGCACCCACATGACCAGCAACACCAGCGCGAGAACGCCGATCGGCAGGTTCACGAAGAAGATCCACTGCCAGCCCAGGTGCGTGACCAGCACCCCGCCGAGCAACGGCCCGGAGATCGTCGCGAGCCCGGCCACCGAGCCCCACATGCCGAGCGCGGCACCCCGCTTGGCCGCCGGGAACAGGTGCGTGATGAACGCCATCGTCTGCGGTGTCATGGCCGCGGCGCCGAGCCCCTGGAAGACGCGGGCCGTGATCAACGCCTCCGCGCTGGTGGCGAGCCCGCAGGCCAGCGAGGCCAGCACGAACAGCACGAGTCCGATGCCGTACAGCCGCTTCGGCCCGAACCGGTCGCCGAGCCGCCCGGTCAGCAGCAACGGCACGGCGAAGGCCAGCAGGTAGGCGCTGGCGACCCAGATGACGTCGTTCAGGGTCGCGTTGAGGCCCGTCATCATCGAGGGCATCGCGACGTTCACGATGGTCGTGTCCAGCAGCGTCATGAAGAAGCCGATGCACAGCGCGTACACGGTCCGCCAGTTCTCGCGGTCCGTTCGAGTAGTACTACTGATGCGCACTCACCTCTTCCATCGGCACCCTCGACCAAGTGAAGCGCTGGGTGCTTGTCCTCACCGAACGCGGTTCCGATCGCGAAGGCAAGCGCAGACGGATCGCGGCCCTGCTCGTCGTGCTCGGCGGCCTCATTGGATCGTGGGCCGTTGGAAGCGTGCTCGCGAGCGACCCCATTGGCTATGGAGTCCCGGTGTGGCCGTTCGCCGACACCGCGGACCGCGCGGAGAACGCGCTGCTCAGCCAGGTCGTGTCCGCCGTGCGCGACCACCAGCCGGTCGACCACGACAACGTGCGGGTGCTGAGGAAGACCGATGCGTACGGCAGCGAGTTCTGGACGCTGAAGCTCGAGGTGGACGGCGAGGTCCGCTGTCGCGAAGTCGCCGTCGGCCTCAACGTCACCAGTCGCCGGGTCGACTGCTGAACGGCGTCTGCAAGTACCACCAACAAGGGCTGTTGGTGGTACTTGCAGACGCCAAATCAGCCGGGGAAGCCGGATGCGCGCCAGGCACCCGGTCCGTGCTGCAACGGCCGGCGAACCCGGCGTGCCGGGTTCGCCCACTCCGAACGTCGCGCGGGCTTGTCCTCGGCGGGGGCGGCCGAAGCCAGCCCCGCGATGACAGCCGTCAGCGCCGCCAGCTGGTAGTCGTCCGGCGTGCCCTTGACGACCTTGAGCATCGGCTTTTCCCGCGGCTTCTCGTCCGGCGCGGTCACAGCGGGATGTTCCCGTGCTTCTTGGGCGGCAGCGTCTCCCGCTTGTCCCGCAGCATCGACAGCGCCCGCGCCACGTAACCGCGGGTGTACGACGGCGGGATCACCGAGTCGACGTACCCGCGCTCAGCGGCCACGTACGGGTTGCACAGCGTGTCCTCGTACTCCTGCTGGAGCTGCGCGCGCAGGGCGTCGACGTCCTCACCGTTGGCAGCGGCCGCCGCGAGAGTCTTGCGGTGCACGATGTTCGCGGCACCCGAGGCGCCCATCACGGCGATCTGCGCGGTCGGCCACGCGAGGTTGATGTCCGCGCCGAGGTGCTTGGAGCCCATGACGTCGTACGCGCCGCCGTACGCCTTGCGCGTGATCACGGTGACCAGTGGGACGGTGGCCTCGGCGTAGGCGTAGATCAGCTTGGCGCCGCGGCGGATGATGCCGTTCCACTCCTGGTCGGTGCCGGGCAGGAAGCCGGGCACGTCGACGAACGTCAGCACCGGGATGTTGAACGCGTCGCAGGTGCGCACGAACCGCGCGGCCTTCTCGGAGGCGTCGATGTCGAGGCAGCCGGCGAACTGCGTGGGCTGGTTCGCGACGACACCGACGCTCTGGCCGTCCACGCGGCCGAAGCCGACCAGGATGTTCGGCGCGAACAGCGGCTGGACTTCCAGGAAGTCGCCGTCGTCGAGCACGCGGTTGATGACCTCGTGCATGTCGTACGGCTGGTTCGCGGAGTCCGGGATGAGCGTGTCGAGCTCGCGGTCCTCGTCCGTGATGGCGTCGGTGAGTGAACCCTCGGCCAGCGTGCCCTCGAACGCGGGCGTGTCCGAGAGGTTGTTCGACGGCAGGTAGGACAGCAGTTCCTTGACGTACGCGATCGCGTCTTCCTCGTCGTTGCCGAGGTAGTGCGCGTTGCCGGACTTGGTGTTGTGCGTGCGACCGCCGCCCAGCTCCTCCATCGTCACGTCCTCGCCGGTGACCGTCTTGATGACGTCCGGGCCGGTGATGAACATGTGCGAGGTCTGGTCGACCATCACCACGAAGTCGGTCAGCGCTGGGGAGTAGACGTGCCCGCCCGCGTTGGAGCCCATGATCAGCGAGATCTGCGGGATCACGCCGGACGCGCGGACGTTGCGGGTGAAGATCTCGCCGTAGAGGCCGAGCGAGACGACGCCCTCCTGGATGCGCGCGCCGCCGCCCTCGTTGATGCCGACGATCGGGCGGCCGGTCTTGATCGCCAGATCCATGATCTTGACGATCTTCTCGCCGTACACCTCGCCGAGCGAGCCGCCGAAGACCGTGACGTCCTGGGAGAACACGCACACCGGACGGCCGTCGACGGTGCCGTAGCCCGTCACCACGCCGTCGCCGTACGGGCGGTTCTTCTCCTGGCCGAAGTTCGTGGACCGGTGCCGGGCGAGTTCGTCCAGCTCGACGAACGATCCGGGGTCGAGCAGGAGGTCGATGCGCTCGCGGGCTGTCTTCTTGCCCTTCGCGTGCTGCTTTTCGACCGCGCGTGCCGAGCCGGCGTGAACCGCCTCGTCGTTGCGCCGGTAGAGGTCAACGAGCTTGCCCGCGGTGGTGTGGACGTCCGGGACGCCTGAAGCGTCGGTGGGGACGTGCCCGATCGGCTCGGTCGCACTGCTCATGGGCCCGCAGCCTAACGAGAGCATTGCTGAACTGCCCCGTGCAGTTGTCCAGGTCACGGCAATCTGTTGGTCATCTCTGATCGCACGTACCCTCTCTCGTTCCAATAGCCTGGCGCGATGGACACCGCACTCGACGCCGAGGCGCTGCGCGCACGGCTGGTAGCACCCAACGGCCCGTACGCCGCTCTTGACGTCGTGGACACCACTCAGTCCACGAACGCGGACCTGGCCGCAGCCGCCGCGGCCGGCGCGGCGGATCGCACCGTGCTGATCGCGCTGGAGCAGACCGCCGGGCAGGGCCGTCGTGGCCGCACCTGGTCGTCGCCGCAGGGCGGGCTGTACGTCAGCGTGCTGTTCCGGCCGACCGACGTGCCGCCGCGACAGTTGCCGTGGCTCAACCTGATCGCCGGTCTGGCGTTGGTGCGCGTCGCCCAATCGGTTGGTGTCGAAGCCTCGCTGAAGTGGCCGAACGACCTGTTGCTCGGCCCGAAGGCGGAGAAGGGCGCCGGGATCCTGTCCGAGATCACCGCCGGCGTCGCGCAGGCCGTCGTCGTCGGCATCGGACTGAACGTGGCGAAGCTGCCGGACGACGTGCAGCCCGCGCCGGGCGGCCTCGCGCCGACGTCGCTGGAGGACGTGGGCGCCGCCGAACTGGATCGAGGCGAGCTGGCGTTCCGGCTGCTGGTCGAGCTGGCCCAGCTGGAAGGCGTGTGGCGCAAGAACGGCGGCGACGCGCTCGAGTCCGGCGTGCTGGAGGAGTACCAGGAGCACTCGGCAACGGTCGGCGAGCGCGTGCGCGTGGAACTGGCCGGCGGCGTGCAGCTTCTGGGTGTGGCGCAGCGCATCGAGCCCGACGGCACGCTGGTCGTGCGTGGCACCGACGGGGTGGACCACGGCGTGTCCGCAGGTGACGTGGTGCATTTGCGTCCGGCGTGATTAGGGTTGGCTCATGGCCTATCCCGACGACCTGCTGAGCTCAGGCGAGCACGTCGTGATCCACAAGCACCCCCACTGGAAGATGCTGATCTTCCCGGTGTTCTGGCTGCTGGTGGTGGTGGCGATCGGCACCTACCTGGCCGGACTCGTCGTGGACCAGTCGTGGGCCACCATCGCGTGGGTGGCGCTGGCCGTGGCCGGTGTCGTGCTGATCATGTGGCTGACCATCACCCCGGTGGTGCGCTGGCGGACGACGCACTTCATCGTCACGTCGGACCGCGTGATGGCGCGCGAGGGCGTGTTCAAGCGCACCGGCCTGGACATCCCCCTGTCGCGCGTCAACAGCGTCCGGTTCGAGCACAGCCTGCTCGACCGGGTGCTGGGCTGCGGCACGCTGATCATCGAGTCGGCGTCGGACGAGCCCTTGGAGTTCGACGACATCCCGGCCGTGGAGCGGGTGCACTCCCTGTTGTACCGCGAGGTCAACGACAACCCCGATGACGACTTCCACCCGAGGACTGTTGATGGGCGCGCGTGAGGTTGGTTTGCCGGATGTCGTTCCGTCCGGGTCGTTGCCCTCGCGGGTGACGATCTGGGAGGTCGGGGCTCGGGACGGGCTGCAGAACGAGTCGGTGGTGGTGCCGGTCTCGGTGAAGCTGGAGTTCCTGGCTCGCCTGGCGGACGCGGGACTGTCCGTTTTGGAGGCGACTTCGTTCGTGCATCCCAAGTGGGTGCCTCAGTTGGCTGATGCTGCCGAGTTGTTGGCCGGGTTGGATCGGCGGCCTGGGGTGGTTTACCCGGTGCTGGTGCCGAACGAGCGTGGGTTGGACCGGGCGTTGGAGGCCGGGGTCTCGCACATCGCGATCTTCGCGTCGGCCACGGAGACGTTTGCTTCTCGGAACCTGAATCGGACGTTGGACTCGCAGTTCGAGATGTTCGAGCCGACGGTTTCGCGGGCGTTGGCCGCTGGGCTGGATGTTCGCGGGTACGTGTCGATGTGTTTCGGGGATCCTTGGGAGGGGCCGGTTTCGCGGGGCCAGGTGGTGGCGGTCGGGGAGCGGCTGCTGGAGATGGGCTGTTCGCAGTTGTCTCTTGGGGACACGATCGGTGTGGCCACGCCTGGGCAGGTGGAGTCCCTTTTGGAGGGGTTCCGGGATGTTTCGTCGTTGGCTGTTCATTTTCACGACACGTATGGGCAGGCGTTGTCGAACACGTTGGCCGCATTGCGTTGTGGGGTCACGACTGTGGACTCGTCGGCTGGTGGGCTGGGTGGGTGCCCGTATGCGGAGTCGGCTACCGGGAACCTGGCTACTGAGGATCTTGTGTGGATGTTGGACGGGCTTGGGGTTGAGACCGGGGTCGATCTGGATCGGCTGGTTGAGACGTCGGTTTGGATGGCTGAGCAGTTGGGGCGGCCCAGTCCTTCTCGGGTGGTTCGGGCGCTTTCTAAGTGACTGCGGTGACTGCGGTGGGTGCGGTGGTCCGGTTGGCACCGAGGGTTCCTGTTTAGGGATTTCGGGGCTCCGCCCCGGACCCCGCCAATCTGATCAAGGACCTGTCCCATGCCGTCAGCGGGTTGATGGCACGCCTGTTGCTTTGGGCGGCGTTGCGTTGCGTAGGTGGTGCGGTTCGGGTGTGGCAAGAGCTGAGGCACGACTCGTGACGGGACCACCCACCGGAACCTCCCGTTTCAAGCGTTAAAGACGCCTCGGCTTCGCCATCGGGTCGCCTCGCCTGCGGCATCGGGCTTGATCAGCCGCGTGTGGTGAACATGCCTGTTGCGATGAAGCGGTAGACCAGTTCGTCGCCTCGGTGGGCGGTGCCTGCGAACTCCACCAGGCCGAGGGTTGGGCGGGATTTTGAGAGGCGGGCGCTGAGCACCTCGGCGGCGAAGGTCAGGGTGTCGCCTGGGTAGACCGGGGCCAGCCAGGAGAGTTCGCGGCCGCCTGGGGAGCCTTGCGAGGTGGAGTCGGACAGGATTACGTCGACCCAGCTGCGCATCCAGAGGGAGGCTGTGTACCAGCCTGAGGCGGACAAACCGCCGAAAATGGAGTTGCGGCCCGCTTCGTCGTCCAGGTGGAACGGCTGGGGGTCGAACTTCTTGGCGAAGTCGACCATGTCGTCCCGGTCGACGATTACCTCGCCGAGCGGGATGATTCGGCCTGCAGGCAGATCCTCGAAGGCGATCACGCGTTGATCGTAGTAACTGAAATCGCTGGGAACCGATCTAAGGGCGACGGCGTCCTAGAGCCCGAGCCCAGGGCTATGCGTGTGAGGGGGACTCGGTGGACGACCACCGTGCGCAGGTCGAGGAGCTGCTGGCCGACTATCGGCGCAGCCGCGAGCAGCTTGCGACTGTTCAGCGGGAGCTGGCTGCTGTGTCCGGGGAGGCTTCCAGTCCGGACGGGACGGTCAGGGCTGTTGTCGGGCCTGGCGGGAAGCTCGCGGGGTTGGAGTTGTCCGAGCTGGCCTATCGGCGGCATCGGCCTGAGCAGTTGGCCGAGTTGATCGTGCGGACTGTGGCTGCGGCTGCTGCTTCCGCTGCCGAGGACACCTACAAGGCGTTGAGCACGGTGTTGCCTGCTGCTGCCGACCCTGCCGCGCTGGTGGCCGGGACTGCCGATCTGGCTCCTGCCGAGTACGAACCTCAGGTGGCTCAGCAACCTGCTCGTCGTCGGGTCGATGACGACGAGGACAACGAGCAGCGGGAGAGCTGGCTCGACTCCGAGCTCATCAACAGGAGGGTCTGATGACCGGGTACGGGGCCGATCTCGATCGACTGGATGCCGGGGCGCGTGAGTTGCGCGGGTTTGCCGGGCAGGCAGGCGAGATCGCGGGGACGTTGGACAAGGCGCTGGCCGCGTTCGGCGTTTGCTGGGGTGATGACGCGGTGGGGCGCAGTTTTGCCGCTTCGCACGAGAAGCCGTCCGGGGACGCGGCAGGGGCGTTGTCCGGGCTTGCGACGACGTTGGGGGACGTGGGCGACAAGCTCGCTGCGACGGCTGAGACGTACCGGCACGTCGAGCAGAGCAACTCGTCCGCGATGAGAAGGTTGGACGGCTGACATGGGCATCGAGCTTCCCGCCGAACTCGCCGCGGTCGCGGCCAAGGCCGGCGTTTCGTGGCCCAAGGCCGACGAGGACGCCATGCGGTCCAGCGCCACTGCCTGGCGTGAGGCCGGCGACAAGATCAAAGGATTGGGCACCTCGTCCGACGGGGCCGCCACGCATGCTCTGAACGGGCTGACGGGCTCCACCGGGGACGCGGCGCGTGGGCGTTGGGCGAAGGTCGTGGCTCCGGACGGCGACCTGCAGCGGGCTGCTCGTGGGTGTCACGCCGCCGCTGATCGGCTCGACCACGCCGCGAAGCAGGTCGGGGCCGCCAAGGTCGAGATCGTGCGCGAGCTCGTGACGCTGGCCAAGAACAACGACGCCGCGAACGCTTCTGCCAGTGCGGGCAACCCCAACGCGTTGCTCGGCCTCGACACGCTGACCCGAGGTGCCGCGGCCAACGTCGCGAACCTCCACAACACGTTGTCCTCCGCCATCCGTCTGGACAGCGGCGTGGACATGACCCAGGGCTCGCAGCCCGTCAACACCGCGCCCGGTGCCCACGGGCCCGGCGGTGGTGGCGGTGGGTTGTTGTCCCCGGTCACGAACATCGTCGGCGGTGTGGTGGCTCCGGTCGCCGGTGTGGTCGCGCCGATCGTTGAGCCCGTTGCCGCCGTGGTCGCTCCGGTGACCGAGACGGTCGCTCCTGTCGTTGGCGCCGTGACTGCTCCGGTGGCTCCTGTTGTTGGTGCTGTGACAGCACCTGTCGCGCCCGTTGTCGGTGCGGTGACCGATGCCGCCGCGCCGATTCTGGACGCCGCCGCGCCCGTGACCGCGCCCGCTGCGGCTGTGGTCCAGCCGGTCGTCGACGCGGTGCCCGGTGGTCGTGACGCTGTCGGACCGGTGTTCGAGACGGCCGATGGACATGGTCGTGGCGACGGCAACGGCCAGGGTGATGGTCCCGGTCGTGGCGACGGTCCTGGTCAGGGCGAGGGCAGGCCTCAGGGGCTGCCGGGTGTCGTGGCCGATGTGGGTCAGGTGGTCGGTCCGGTCGCCCCGCCCGCCGCGCACGTGGTGGCGGACGTGATCCCGAGCGTCCACGGCTCGCTCGGCCCGATCGCCGAGGGCACGACGCAGGCTTCGGCGGCCGTTCTGGAACAGCCGCTGATCCGCGGCGACGTGCCGTCCCAGACCGCTGCCGCACCTCAGGCTTCCGCTCCCGCGGCACCGACCGCTCCCACCGGTCCGCCGATGGGCGGCGCGCCGATGGGTGGCGCGCCGGTGAGCGGGCCGATGGGTGGACCCGTCGGTGCCGTGGGCGGTGCTGTGGGCGGTGTGCCGTCGGCGGCTCCGGTCGCCGGTTCGCAGGTCGGTGCGGTCGCCGGACAGCAGGGTGCCGCCCAGGCCGCCGGTCAGCAGGCGCAGCAGGGACAGGCCGGTCAGCAGGCCGCCAAGGCCGCCGACGCCAAGGCTGCGGCGGAGGCGAAGGCGGTCGAGGCCAAGGTCGGCGAGGCGAAGGCCGGAGAGGCCAAGTCGGGCTCGCAGGTGGTGTCCGGCAAGACGGGCGCGCCGGGCGCGGTGCCGGCCACCGGCCAGGCGAGCCAGTTCGGTGGTCAGGCGAGCAGCCAGGCCGGTCAGGTGCAAGGAACTGGCCAACCGGGTCAGGCTTCGCCCGGCACGCAGGCTTCCGGTTCGGCACAGGGCCCGCAGACGGCCGTCAAGGATGCCGGTGCCAAGGATCTGACGAAGGACGCGCTGGACGCCCTGCAGGACGGTTCTTCCGACGGTTCGGCCGTGGAGGAGCGCGGCGCGCGCCAGGTCGGCGACACCATCACCGCGCCGGCGGCTCCGTTGGCGGGCGTGGACCTCGGCGGTGCCCTCACCGATCGCCTCGAGAACCGCGAGCAGTCCCAGGCCCTGGTCAACCCCGGCCTCGTCGGCGACATCGTCCGCCACAGCTACACCGCGGTCGCGGCCGGCAGCTGGTTCATGGCGATCTTCCTGTCCGCCGGGCAGGCTCCGCGGCTCGCTCCGAAGCCGGCCAGGCAGCTCCCGGCCCTGGCTCAGCGGGACGACGAGCGGCAGGTGCCGCGGTTCGCCCCGCAGGACCACCCGCAGGCCGAACTCGTCGCCACCACGGCATCGCACCCGATGGCGACCACCGACGGCCTCGGCAAGGATCACCCGGTCGTGCAGGAACTCACGGCCGGCTACGACGCGCTGGCCGGCATGCACGAACGCGACTGGGAAAGCCTGTTCCAGCACGAGGACGGCACCCCGCGCTGGCCGGTCGAACGCGAGGGCGGCTACGAGGACAGCCAGCCGGAGGTTCTCAAGGAGGGCGTGGAGCTCGACCGGTTCGGCACGCCGGAAGGCCGCGTGCTGTCCCAGGCGGCCACGCCGTTCGCGCAACGTTCGCTGCCGCCGGCCGCGCTCGACGAGGGCTACCGCCGGTACCGCGTCGTGAAGGAACTGCCCGTCCACCGCACGATCAGCGCGCCGTGGTTCGGCCAGCCCGGCGGCGGAAGTCGTTACCGCACAACCTATCCCGTCGCTGACCTCGTCGCGCTCGGCTACCTCACGGAGATCACCGCATGAACGTCGAGAGCCTGCCGGAGTGGCTGACGAAGATCGGCGTGCCGGACGACGTCGTCAGCATCGGCGAGGAGGCGGACCAGCGCTGGTGCCTCCTCACCGAGACCGACGACGACGTGGTCAAGGGCTACGAGGTGTTCTGGCAGGAGCAGGGCAACCGCTACGACTGGGCCCGGTTCGACGACGAGAGCGTGGCGTGCCACTACCTCTTCGGCCGGCTGGCCTGGGCCCAGGTCGCGCGCGGAAGTCTTACCGCGCCAACAGCTTGAGCGCGGCCTCGTGCAGGTGGCCGTTCGACGTCAGCACGCTGCCGCCGTCGTAGCGCTCCTCACCGTCCAGTGAGGTGAAACGGCCACCCGCCTCGGTCACCAGCACCTGGAACGGGGCGATGTCCCACGGGTTCGCCACGCACTCGGGCGCCAGGTCGATCGCACCCTCTGCGACCAGGCAGTGCTGGTAGAAGTCGCCGAACGCGCGACTCTCCCAGGTCGCGTCGACCAACCGCAGCCACGCCTCGCGTGAGTGGTACTCCACCCACGACTTGATGTCCGTGGTCGACACGTAAGCGTCCTCGAGAGAGCGCACCCCGGACACGGAGATCGCGCGGTCGCCGGAAGCGTCCGACGCGAACGCGCCACCGCCCGCGGCAGCCCACCAGCGACGGCCCAGCGCGGGCGCGGACACGACGCCCACGACCGGTACCCCGTCGACGACCAGGGCGATCAGCGTCGCCCAGATCGGCACACCGCGCAGGAAGTTCTTGGTGCCGTCGATCGGGTCGAGCACCCAGACGCGTGACGCGTCCAGCGTGCCGCCGCGCTCTTCGCCCATGACGACGTCGTCCGGGCGTTCCGCGGCCAGCACCGCGCGCACGGCGTCCTCGACGGCGACGTCGGCGTCGGTCACGGGCGTGCGGTCCGGCTTGCGCTCCACGGCGAGGTCGTGAGCGCGGAATCGGGCGGAGGTGATCGCGTCGGCGGCGTCGGCGAGGCGGAGGGCAAGTTCGAGATCAGCATCGTGGCGTGACACGCGGCGATCGTTCCACGAATACGCTGGGCCCGTGAGCGTGGTGTTGCTGGCCGAGGACGATCCGGCCATTGCGGAACCTCTTTCCCGCGCGTTGACGCGGGAGGGCTACTCAGTGCAGGTCGTGGGCGACGGGCCGAGTGCCTTCGACGCCGCGATCGCGGGGGGCATCGATCTGCTGGTGCTCGACCTCGGCCTGCCCGGCATGGATGGACTGGAGGTGTGCCGCAGGCTGCGCCAGAACGGCAGAGGCATACCCGTGCTGATGCTCACCGCACGAGCCGACGAGGTCGACTTCGTGGTCGGGCTGGACGCGGGCGCCGACGACTACGTCGCCAAGCCGTTCCGCCTCGCCGAGCTGATGGCCCGCATCCGGGCCCTGCTGCGCCGGCGGGCACCTGGCACGTTGGAGGTCAACGGCGTGCGCGTCGACCTGGCCGCTCGCCGCGTCACGGTCGACGGCGGGGAGATCCAGCTCGCGAACAAGGAGTTCGAACTGCTCAAGGTGCTGATCCAGCGCGCGGGGCAGGTCGTGAGCCGCGACGAGATCCTCTCCGAGGTGTGGAACGACCCGGACCTCAAGGGCAGCAAGACGCTCGACATGCACATGTCGTGGCTGCGCCGGAAGCTCAGTGACGGCACCCCGAACTCGGCCGAGCGCCGCATCGCGACCGTGCGCGGCCGCGGTTTCCGCTTCAACGCCGACTGATGCGCCGCCGGATCCTGCGGGCGATCCTGCTCGCCGTCGCCGTCACGGGTTTCGTGCTCGGCATTCCGCTCGGCTACACGGCCCTGCAGCTCGTCGAGGACACCGCCCGCGGCGACCTGACCGAACGCGCCCAGCAGATCGCGACCACGCTCGACGACCAGCTCGCCAACCGGCGGGGCATCGACGTCGAGGCCGTGAAGATCGTCGTGCCCACCGACGGCCGGCTGACCGTCGTGTCCAGCGGTGTCACCAGCACCACCGGCCCGTCGCCCGGCACCGACCCGCTGACCGTCGAACTGCCGATCGCGCAACAGGGCACCGTCCGGCTGGAGATCCCCTCCGGCCCGATGCACACCACCCAGGCCCAGGTGACCGGCCTGGTGCTGCTCCTGCTCGCACTGTCCGTCGGCACCGGCACCATCGTGGCCCTGGTGACGGCGCAAACGCTTGCCCGCCCGCTCGGCTACGTGGCCGCCCGCGCGTCCCGCCTGGGCGCCGGTGACTTCCGCGCCGACGAGCAGCGCTACAACATCCCCGAACTGGACGCGGTCTCCGAGGCGCTCGACACCTCGGCCACAGCGCTGGCCCGTCTCGTCCAACGCGAACGCGAACTGGTCGGCGACGTCTCCCACCAGCTGCGCAGCCGCCTGACCGCTCTCCAGCTGCGCCTCGAAGCCCTGGCCGAACACCCGGAACCCGACACCGCTCTGGAAGCCCGCGCGGCTCTCGAACAGGCCGAACGCCTGGCCGCCGTTCTCGACGAGCTGCTGGCCGCCGCCCGTGCGGCCAGGGCCGTGGGCGCCGAACCGCTGGAACTGCGGCCCGCGCTGAACGCCATCGCCGAGGAGTGGCGCGAACAGGTCAAGAGCCACGGCAGGACCCTGCGCGTCCGCGTCCCCGACGGCCTGCTGGCCCGCGCCACGCCCGCCCGCCTGCGCGAGGCCATCGGCGTGCTGCTGGACAACGCGCTGCGCCACGGGGAGGGCTCCGTCGTCGTCTCCGCACGCAGCGAAGAGGGCACGGTCGTGGTCGAGGTGAGCGACGGTGGTTCCGGCGTGCCCGACGACCTCGCGGCCCACATCTTCGAACGCGGCGTCTCAGGCGGCGGCTCGACCGGTGTGGGGCTGGCGCTCGCACGGGCGTTGGTCGACGCGGACGGTGGCCGGTTGGAGCTCTCGACGGCGCGGCCGGCGACGTTCGCGGTGTTCCTGCCGGTCCCGAAGGCCCACGACGTGGTCGGCATACCGTGGAAGGCGCCGAGCACACCCCGATGACTCAGGAGTGGCCGAGCGCTTCTTCTTCGTCGACCGGACGGCCCGAGCGCGCGTTCTCATCGGGGAACACCCACTTCTTGTACCCGTACCAGCGGAAGGCCATCGCGACGAGCGTGCCGACGATCTGCGCGCTCAGGAAGTCCGAGATCTCCTCGGTGAGCCGCGACACGTGCGGCTCCTGCAGGTGGAACGCGTACCGCGCGATGTACAGCGGTGCCGAGTTCAGCACGATGCCGATGCCGTTGACCAGGAAGAACAACAGCGCCTCGTGGTGCCGTTCGCGGCCACCGCGGGTCTTGAAGGACCACTCCCGGTTCAGGATGTACGAGACGATCGTGGCGACCAGGGTCGCGATGATCTTCGCGGTCACCGGGTTGTTCGGCAGGACGACGGTCTTGATCCCGAAGAACAGGACCGTGTCGATCACGAAGCACGTGCCCCCGACCAGGGCGAACTTGACTAGTTCACGATGCTTCAGCGCGATCGACCGGATCGGTTCCGGGAACCGGGAGACCACTGTTTCGGCTAGGGACACGGGACGAGTCTACGGAGATCGGGTGAACGCGCCGGTCCGGCCGAGCGCCGGCGTCGGGGAACACCCAGCGTCGCATCGCCCAGAACTTGAAGCCGGTTGCGAGCAGCATGCCGATGATCGAGCCGGAGGCGAAGTCCGCGATCTCCTCGGTCATCACCGAGACGAAGGGGGCCTGCAGGCCGAACAGGTGCCGCGACAGCCACAGCGGTGCGATGTTGATCGCCACACCCAAGCCGCTGACCAGGAAGAACAGCGCTGCCTCGTGGTGACGCTCGCGGCCGCCGCGGGTGTGGAACGACCACTCGCGCGACAGCACGTACGAGGCGATGATCGCCACCAGCACGCCGATGACCTTCGCCGTGACGACCTTGTCGGTCAGCACGGTGAGCTTCAGCGCGTACCAGACGCCGTTGTCGATGATGAACGTTGTGCCGCCGACCAGCGCGAACCGGATCAACTCGCGGTGCTTGTGCAACAGGAACTGGAGCGGTTCCGGCAGCCGGCTCATGGCTCGGCGAACGACTGGCAGCACCGCGCCAGCTTACGGATCAAGGTAACGGCGGCCGCCTCCGGGTGTTACCTTTCGCGACCGTTAGCCACCTGACCTGCACGTTCAGTGACGAACGAAGATCAACTTTCGATCAACTTCGCGGCGGCTCGCAGGTCGGCAGGCCCAGCAGGTCCGGGATCAGCGGCGGCAGCAGCCTCGGCCACGGCTCGCACGGTTCCGACCTCGGTGGTGGCGTGGTCGTCGGAGGAGTCGACGGTGGCACGGTCGGCGTCGGCACGGTCGTCGACGGCGGGAGCACCGGCGGCAGGATCGGCTCGGTCGGCACGATCGGGATGCCCGGCTTGGTCGGGTCCGAGGGCTCGGTCGGCTTCACCGGCGGAGTGGTCGTGGTGGTCGGGGGCACCGTGGTCGGCGTCGGCGTCGGCGTGGACGTCGGCGGGTTCGGCTCCACCTCGCCCGGCGGCTGTTCCGGCCGCGTCCTGAACGGGACGGTCACGGACTTGGTCGCGTTGCCCAGGGTGGCCGTGACGGAGATCGTCCCGCCCCGGTGCGGCAACCCGAACGCCCAGATGGACATGCGGAACTTGGCGTCCTTGTCCAGGTCGGTGACGCAGTGGATGGTGTTCTTGTCCGTCCGCCGACAGTCCCGGTACGGCGTGAAGATCACGATGTTCTCCGACGCCGACACGTCCAGCTTCAACGTGCCCGCCCGCGGGCCCTTGTTGCGCACCTGCACGTCCACGCGCGGGTCCCAGTAGACCTCGTGCCACGTCGACACGCTGAGCTCGATGTCGTCGTTCACCGGCGGCACGTTGACCTCGACGCTGACGTTGACCGAGATCGACGTTCCCGCGCTGATCGTGCCGGTGATCGTGCCGGGCACGGCGTCGTTCGTCGCGCGCAGCCGGAACAGGAACGTCGCCTGGCCACCGGGCGCGATGCCCGTCGGCGTCGCGCACGTGATCGTGCCGCTGCCGGCCGGGCAGTTCACCGTCTGGTCGGCCGAGCCGTCCGGTTGCAACAGGCGTGCGGCGGCGAACGACGACAGTCCGCCGGTCGACAGCACGCCGGGCGGCAGGTTCAGCACCATCGCCGCGGGCGGTGCCGCGGTGCCGCCGGTGTTCCGGACGGTGATCGGGAAGTCCTTCGGCTCCTCGCCGGGGGTGAGCGTGAATCCGCTCGGCGTCGTCGGCGTCAGCGACGGCGGCGTGGGCTGCGGTGCCGGAGTCGGCGCGGGAGGCTCTGGAGCCGGTGCCGGCGTCGGCGCGGGTGCGGGCGGCGGGGTCGGCGTCTGGACCGGCTGCTCCGTGGTGGGGGCCGGCGGGACCGGTGGCACCGGCTGCGGTGCCGGAGGCTGCTGGACCTGCGTTTGCGCTGGTGGTGGCTCGATGGCCTGGACCGCGGGCGCCTGCTGGTTGCTGCCGCCCGCGGTCAGCGCGATCACGACGGCCGCGGCCACGGCGGCAGCGGAGCCACCGACGGTCACGAGCTGGCGGGGGAGCGAGGCACCGACCGCACCCGCGCCACCCGCGGCCGCACCGGCGCCGACGACAGCCGTCGTCGAGCCCGCGGCCACCAGGTAGGTCGTGGCGCCGATGCCCAGGACCAGCGGGGCGACGAAGATCCGCAGCGCGCCGTTGACGTCCGCGAGTTCGGCGGCCAGCGCCCGGCACCGGCCGCACTCGTCGAGGTGCGCCTCGACCTGGGTCGCCTCGCGCTTGGACAGGCCGGCGCGCGTCCAGGCGCCGAGCCGGTCGACGGTCGCCTTGCAGCGTTCCGCGTCCGTCTGGGCCAGGTGCATCTGCAGGTACTGCTGCTTGAGGCCCTCACGGGCGCGGTAGGCGAGCGCGGACACGCCGTTGGCCGTCAGCCCGAGCAGCGGGGCGACCTCGGCGGGCGACTGGCCCTCGATCTCGGTGTGCCAGAGCACCATCTGCCAGCGCTCCGGCAGCGCGGCGAACGCGCGGGCGGCCATCGACTTCTCCAGCCCGGCCACCGCGGTGTCGCTGAACTGCACCGCCGGCGCGACGTCGGTCATGTCCTCGGTGAGGTCGACCTTCTTGTCGCGGCGGGTCTTGTCGTACGCGGTGTGCCGCAGCGCCGTGAGCAGGTACGCGCGGAACGCCGAGTCGGGGCCGCGACCGGCACGGAGCGTGTCCAGCACCTTCGCGAACGCCTCGGAGACCAGGTCGTCGGCCTCGGCCTGCGATCGGGCCAACTGGCGGGCGAGGTTGTAGGCCG
The DNA here is from genome assembly GCF_033949945.1 of Lentzea miocenica. Classification (NCBI taxonomy): domain Bacteria; kingdom Bacillati; phylum Actinomycetota; class Actinomycetes; order Pseudonocardiales; family Pseudonocardiaceae; genus Lentzea; species Lentzea miocenica. Next base: position 162,144 of record NZ_JAXAVW010000021.1, on the reverse strand, counting down.
CCGAGACGTGGCGTTCGTACAACTGGCCGTAGGCGTCGATGGTCCCGCCGCGCACGGACTCGATGAGTTCCGCGTCGCTGGGCCCCTGGACGTCTGCAGGAACGATCGCCACAGTCTTCGTTTCCCTCCTCGCGGCGCTCAGTGTGACTTACGGCGCCTGGCGGAGTCATCTCAATCCCCCGCGCGGGTTGCGTCACGATCCAGCGACGGGCGCGTCTCCCACCTGGAATCGCGAGAGCTGAAGGGAGACCGGGTGGGTGTCGCACAAGCGGAACGCCTGCTGAAGTCGAGGTGGCGGACGGCCACCATGGCTGCCGGCTGGGCGTTCCCCGCAGACTGGCCGCTCGCCGAGGTCGACGAGGTGTGCGCGGCGATGCTGGAGAACACCGACCCCGGCGACGCGCTGGTCCGGCTGGGCCGCGCTCGCGCCGAGGCGGGGGCCGGCCTCACGGAGACGTTGATGGATCTGGCCGCGCTGCACGCCGTGCTGACCGACGCGTCGCAGGTCGTGTCGCCGGACGTCGACGCGCTCCCTTCACGGATGCTGCGCATGACAGCGCTGGGATGGGCGGACGTGGTGACGAAGCAGGCCGGCGACTGCACGGCCGAGGATCCTCTGACCGGGCTGGCGACAGCCGCGTACCTGCGCACACGGCTGGGCGAGGTGTACCGGGAGACTCCCGTCGCACCCCTCGACTACGCACTCGTGATGCTGCGCCTCGACGTGCACCGTGCGTCGGGATGGTCCCGCGTGGTCGCCATGACACTCGCGTCCGACGCGTTGCGCACGGTCTTTGACGGCGGCGAGACGTTGGCGAGTCTCGGGCCGTGCGTGGCCGCGGTGCTGGTGCGCCGTGACGAACTGCTCGCGCGCAGAGTGTCGAACCTGCGCGTTCTCGCCGCCGATCGGCTCGCCGACGACCCCAACGTGCGGCCGGTCGGGCCCGCGAAGGTCTGGATCGAGCGGTTGCCGGACACGCACGCCGAGGCGTGCGAGCTCCTCACCTCGCTTGGGCGCTGACTCCCCCTGTCCCGCGCCCACTCTCTCCCCGCTCCCCACCGCACGCGGGGCCCTTTCGTGCACTCGTGGTGAACGAAAGGTCCCCGCGTGCGCTTTCGGATGCGCCCAGAAGTGTTCTATTGTCTTAGTTCACTAGAACAATCTGGGGAGTGTGTGTGGTCGAGTTCCACGTCGACCGAGGCAGCGGTCTTCCCGCGTACCTGCAGCTAGGGCGGCAGGTCAGGGAGGCCATGAGGCTCGGCTGGTTGCAGCCGGGCGATCGCCTGCCGACGGTCCGCGACGTCGTCGCGACCAGCGGCGTGAACGCGAACACCGTGCTCAAGGCCTACCGCGAGCTGGAGCTCGCCGGCCTCGTCGAAGCCCGTCAGGGCTCTGGCACCTTCGTGAAGACGTCCCTGGGGACCGCCGCCCCCGAGGACCTCGGCCCGCTGCGCGAGAAGCTCGTGGACTGGGTGACGGAGGCACGCTCCGCCGGGTTGGAGGACGAGGACATCGACGCGCTGGTGCGCGAGGTGCTGAGTGGGGGAGCGCGATGAGCGTGGTTGCGGCCGAAGTGTCGAAGTGGGCGGTGCGGAACGTCTCCTTCGAGCTGCCACCTGGCAGCGTCACGGCTTTGGTGGGGGCCAACGGCTCCGGCAAGTCGACGCTGCTGAACGTGCTGGCCGGGCACCTGCCGCCGGATTCGGGGCACGCGTCCATCGCGGGCCGCGTCGCGTACGTGCCGCAGCACAAGCCGATGTACAAGGGTTTCAAGGTCGCGGACGTGCTGGAGTTCGGCCGCCGCATGAACGACGTCTGGGACCACGAGCGCGCCGACGAGTGGCTCACCAGGTTCAAGGTGCCGCGCAGGCTCCAGATCGGCGACCTGTCCGGCGGCCAGCGCACGCACGTGACTTTGGCGCTGGCACTGGGATCCCGGCCCGACGTGCTGTTGCTGGACGAGCCACTGTCCGAATTGGACCCGTTGGCGCGCAGGAAAGTAGTGCGTGAGTTGCTGACCGAGGTGAGCGACAACGGCATGACACTGGTCTTCTCCACGCACGTCGTCGCGGAGATCGGTGGTGTGGCGGACAGGTTGCTGCTGCTTGCCGACGGACGGTTGCTCGTGGACGGCGACACCGATGAGTTGCTGGAAGAGCACGTTCTCTACACAGGCCCGCACGCCGAGACAGCACCCGTGGAGGGACGTGTGGTGCTCGCGAAGCACAGCACTTCGCAGTCTTCATACCTCGTGCGTTCCGGCGGTACGCAGATCGCCGAACCGTGGACCGCGCGGTACGTGACGCTGGAGGAACTCGTTGTGGCGCACCTGGAGCGTGCCGCATGAGCGCATTCGTCTGGCTGACCTGGCGGCAGCACCGGTGGAGCATCCTCGGTACCTCCACCCTCGCACTGGTCGCCGCGTACACCCTCATCTCGACCGAGGGCGGGAAGGTGGGCTCGATGCTGGTGGCCGGTTTCTACGGCCTCATCGTTCAGCTCGCCTTCGGCGCTGTGATCGGCATGTTCTGGGGTGCGCCACTGATCGCCCGCGAGTTGGAGGAACGCACCTACTTCGTCGCCTGGGGCCAGGACGTGACACCCGCGAAGTGGTTGCGCGGCAAGGCACTTGTGCTCGGCTCGCTGGCCGTCGTGCTGGGTGCGCTGGTGGGGCTCGGTGACGGCTTCGGCGGCGACCGGATGGTGTGGGGAGCGTTCGAGGCCACTCCGCTCGTGCAGGCCGGCTACGCGATCTTCGGGTTCGCGCTCGGCGTGCTCATCGGCCTGTTGTGCCGGCACGTGGTGATGGCGATGGCGGCGACGCTGGTGTTCTACACGCTGGTCCGTGCCCTGATAGCCGTGGTGGTGCGGGACCACTACCTGCCGGCGCAGCGCGTTGTCGCCCGTTGGGACAGCAGGCCCGACCTTCCGCAGAACGCGCTGGAACTCGGCAAAGGGTTCGTGGGCGCCGACCTCCGTCCCGTGCCGGTGGTCGAACAGTGCGAGAACCTGGTCAACCCGAACAGCTGCATGCGCGCCGCGAAAGCCGCGGTCGGCACGTACGTCGAGTACCAGCCAGCCGGCCGGTACTGGATCTTCCAGGTCATGGAGTTCGGCTTGTTCGCGCTGCTCGCCGCCGTGCTGTTCGCCTTGACGTTCCGGGTGCTGCGCCGGGGCGGTGGGTGGAAGCCGTCCCGCCGCCACCGCCGCATCGACGCCGAACCCGCGGCCGAACCCGCTGCGGAACCCGCTGCGGAACCCGCTCAGAGCACGCCCGCGGCCGCCGAGGCCCACGCGGAGGGATAGCGCGGGCGGAAGCCGATCTCCCGTTGCGCGCGGTTGGTCGACACGATCCCGTGCCACGGGTCGAAATCCTGCTGAACGGCCTCCTCGCTGGGGGTGAGGCCGTTCAGCAGGTGCAACTCGACGGCCGTCGCCGGGCTGTCGTCGGCGATGTTGAAGATCCCGCTGGCGCCGGCTTCGAGCACCTTCCCGACCGCCTGCGCCACGTCGGCGTGATGCACCATGTGCAGCCGCTGGTGACCGGGCCAGGTCGAGGCCCAGCGCAGCGACTCCTCCAGGTGCGGATCGCCGTCGCCGTAGACGAAGGCCAGGCGGAGGATCGTGGCTTCCCTGGTGCCGAGCACGGCCTGTTCGCCCAGCGCCTTCGTGCGGGGGTAGTCGCCGAACGCGGGAGCGGGGTCGGTCGGGTCGTCCTCGGTGGCGGGCCTGCCGAGTCCGGCCGGGTAGACGAGGTTCGTGCTGAAGTGGACGAACAGCGGTACTTTCCCGGCCGCCTCGGCGAGGGCCTTGGTGCCGTGGACGTTCACGCCTTCGAAGTCGGTGCTCGTGCGGAGGGCGGCGGCGACGTGCACGACGGCGTCCACACCGGACACCAGCTCCTCGACGGCCCTGGTGTCCGCCAGCCGGTGGGTCAGCGTGCGCACGTCGTGGCCCTGCTCGCGCAGCCGCGGCAGCAGCCTGCTGCCGACTCGTCCGGTCGCACCTGTCATCGCGATCTTCATGGCGTCCAGCGTCGTTCCGCTCGCCGGACGCAGCCAGGGTCGATGAATCCCTGGCTACCGTGGAGACATGCTGGACATGGCGGGTTTCCTGCGCAGCTGCCGCGAACGGATGGAGCCTCGTGGCGGTGGGCGCCGCCGCACGCCGGGGCTGCGCCGGGAAGAGGTGGCCGAAGCCGCGGGCATGTCGGTCGACTACTACTCCCGGCTGGAACAGGGCCGTGGTCCGCGCCCCTCGGTCTCCGTTCTGCACGGCATCGCACGAGCGTTGGAGCTGTCCTCCGACGAGCGCGCGCATCTGTTCCGCCTGGCAGGTGAGGCCGTGCCGGAGGAGCCCACGTCCGGGCACGAGGTGCGGCCCGGCATCCGGCTGCTGCTCGACCGGCTCGGTGACGACCTCGCGGTGGTGATCACCGACGTCGGCGACGTGCTCGCCTGGACGGCCCGCGCCGAGCTGGTGTTCGGCGACTTCACCGGCCGGAACCTGCTCAGGGCGTTCTTCCTCGGCGATGAGAGCTGGGTTCCGGAGGAGGACCGCGAAGGAGTTGCCCGCGCTCACGTCGCCGACCTGCGCGCGACTCTGGCACGTCGGCCGTCTGCGCAGCCGTTGGTCGACGAGTTGATGACGAGCCCGCTGTTCGCACGGCTGTGGGCGGAACACGGCGTGAAGGTGCGTCGGTCGGCTCGCAAGCGGCTGCGGCATCCGGTCGCAGGCCTGCTGGAGTTCGACTGCGAGGTGCTCGGTGCCCCGGAGCACGACCAGCGGCTTGTGATTCACACCGCACCCGAGGGCAGCGTCACCGCGCAGAGGCTGGCTCTGCTCGCGAGCCGATCAGAAGTTGCAGGTAGGCTGCCTCAACCGTGGACTCCCGTACCCGTCTCCCAGTCGTCGGCATGATCGGCGGCGGGCAGCTCGCCCGCATGACGCACCAGGCCGCCATTCCGCTCGGCCAGTCACTGCGCGTGCTCGCCGTGTCCGAGAACGACCCCGCCGCGCTGGTCGCGCGGGACGTGGTGCTCGGCACGCACACAGACCTCGACGCGTTGCGCGCGTTCGCGAAGGGCTGCGAGGTCGTCACGTTCGACCACGAGCACGTGCCTGAGGAGCACCTGCGCGCGCTGGTCGCAGAGGGCGTCAAGGTGCACCCCGGTCCGGACGCCCTGCAGTACGCGCAGGACAAGCTGAAGATGCGCGTGCGGCTGGCCGAGCTGGGCCTGCCGGTGCCGCCGTTCGCCGAGGTCCACGACGTGCGTGACGTTCTCCGGTTCGGCGGGGCTCACGGGTGGCCGTGCGTGCTGAAGGCGATCCGCGGCGGCTACGACGGGCGCGGCGTGTGGATGCTGAACCAGCCGCACAGCGCGGAGCTGGTCGTGCCCGAGCTGCTGGAGGCCGGGACACCGTTGATGGTCGAGCAGTGCGTGCCGATGCGTCGCGAGCTGGCGGCCGTGGTGGCGCGCTCGCCGTTCGGGCAGGGCGCGGCGTGGCCGGTCGTCGAGACCGTGCAGTCCGAAGGCATCTGTGTCGAGGTCCTCGCGCCGGCGCCCGCTCTGGACGGTGCCGCGGCCCAGGAGCTGGCGCTGAAGGTCGCCGACGCGCTGGGCGTGGTGGGCGTGCTGGCCGTGGAGCTGTTCGAGACCGCCGACGGTGTGGTCGTCAACGAGCTCGCGATGCGCCCGCACAACTCGGGCCACTGGTCCATCGAAGGCGCGCGCACGTCCCAGTTCGAGCAGCACCTGCGTGCCGTCCTCGACTACCCGCTGGGCCGCACCGACCTGATGGCGCCGGCCGTGGTGATGGCGAACGTGCTGGGCGCCGAGGACGTGCCCGCGATGGGCCCGGACGAGCGCGTGCACCACCTGTTCGCCCGGTTCCCGGACGCGCACGTGCACCTGTACGGCAAGGAGGAACGGCCGGGCCGCAAGATCGGGCACGTGACGTTCCTCGGCAACGACATGACAGAGGTCCGCCACCGCGCGCGGCTGGCCGCGGACTGGCTGTCCACCGGTGTGTGGAACGACGGCTACGACATTCACGGGAGTTCGGAGTGACTGAGGCTGTGACTCAGGTCGGCGTGATCATGGGCAGCGACTCGGACTGGCCGGTGATGAAAGCCGCCACCGAGGCGCTCGCCGAGTTCGACGTCCCGTTCGAGGTGAGCGTCGTCTCCGCGCACCGCACCCCGCAGCGCATGCTCGACTACGCGACGTCGGCTGCTGCGCGGGGCCTGAAGGTGATCATCGCGGGTGCCGGCGGCGCCGCCCACCTCCCGGGCATGGTCGCCTCCGCCACCGTGCTCCCGGTCATCGGCGTCCCGGTACCGCTCAAGTACCTCGACGGCATGGACTCGCTGCTCTCCATCGTGCAGATGCCCGCAGGCGTCCCGGTGGCCACCGTCTCAGTAGGCGGCGCACGCAACGCGGGCCTGCTGGCCGTCCGCGTGCTGGCCGCGTCTGACCCCTCGCTGCAGGAACGCATGGCCCGCTTCCAGGCGGAACTCGAGCAGCTCGTACTAGACAAGGACGCGGCGCTGCAGAAGTCCCTCTGAGTGCTCAACAGCACAGCAGCGCCTGTGGTGAACGGGCGCTAACATCGTGCCGAGTACTCGCTACTGGGAGGTAACAAGGTGAACCCGAGCTTCGGCACCTATCAGCTCGCCGAGGAGCACGAGGCGCTGCGAGAGGCCGTCCGCTCGCTCGCCGAGAAGGAGATCAAGCCGTTCGCGGCCGAGGTCGACGAGAACGAGCGCTTCCCGGTAGAGGCCCACAACGCCCTGGTGAAGTCGGGCTTCGCCGCCGTCCACGTCCCCGAGTCCTACGACGGCCAGGGTGCGGACAGCGTCGCCACCTGCATCGTCATCGAGGAAATCGCCCGCGTCTGCGCGTCCTCCTCGCTGATCCCGGCGGTGAACAAGCTCGGCACCATGCCGATCCTCCTGTCCGCCTCCGAAGAGCTCAAGCAACTCGTCATGCCGTCCATCGCCTCAGGCGAGGCCATGGCCTCCTACGCCCTGTCCGAGCGCGAGGCGGGCTCCGACACCGCCTCCATGCGCACGCGCGCGGTGCTGGACGGCTCGGACTGGGTGCTCAACGGCACCAAGTGCTGGATCACCAACGCCGGCGAGTCGACCTGGTACACCGTCATGGCCGTGACGGACCCCAACGCCGCCAAGAAGTCCGCCGGCATCTCGGCGTTCGTCGTGCACAAGGACGACCCCGGCTTCTCGGTGGGCCCGAAGGAGCGCAAGCTCGGCATCAAGGGCTCGCCGACCCGCGAGATCTACTTCGAGAACTGCACGATCCCCGCTTCCCGAATCATCGGCGAGCCCGGCACCGGCCTGAAGACCGCCCTGAAGACGCTGGACCACACGCGTCCGACGATCGGTGCGCAGGCCGTGGGCATCGCGCAGGGCGCTCTTGAAGCTGCCGTCGCGTACGTCAAGGACCGCAAGCAGTTCGGAAAGTCCATTTCAGACTTCCAGGGCGTTCAGTTCATGCTCGCCGACATGGCCATGAAGATCGAGGCCGCCCGGCACATGGTCTACGTCGCCGCCGCCAAGGCCGAGCGCGGCGAGGCGAACATCGGCTTCATCACCGCCGCTGCCAAGTGCTTCGCGTCCGACGTGGCCATGGAGGTCACCACGGACGCGGTGCAGCTCTTCGGTGGCGCCGGGTACACGCGTGACTTCCCGGTCGAGCGGATGATGCGGGACGCGAAGATCACGCAGATCTACGAGGGCACGAACCAGGTGCAGCGCGTCGTGATGTCACGCGCCGTGCTCAACGGCTGAGCCGGTCGGGGGAACCGGGTCGCTCCTGTTCCCCCAGTTTGGCCTTGATCTCCATGACGATTGGCCAGCTGGACTTGGCGTAGAGGGACGTGTAAAACTCCTCTTCGATCGGATGTAGCGCTACGCACAAGACCGCCAAGGCTGCGTACACAGACTGGTAGGAGCGACCGCTCGCGGTCAGCACCGAGCGAATCGTTTCGCCGTCGCCTGGCAGTAGGCGGTCGAATTCCTCGATCGTTTTCGCGCCAAGGTGTACCGCGAGTTGAATGAGCTCGCTACGAAGTGAATCGCCCGCGCGGATCTGACTGCTGACGTCCTCGCCCGCGATGCCGCGAATGAGGGCCACCTTCGGGCTGTTGTAAAGGTAGGCGTCGAGCGAGTCCGCGTCGATCTCGATGTCGAGGTTGCCCTGCTTCACGTTGTCCGAGTACTCGTCGGACAACTCCGATGTTGCCGTCCTGATCGCGGAGAACTGCTCGTCCGCCATCTCGAACAACGCGCTCAGCCGAAACAGCTTGCGTTGCAACGAAGTTGGTGCTTCTTCAGCGCGCTTGTAGCTGAGCTTGTGGTGCACTGCTGCCCAGGCGTGTTGGAGCGTCGTGCGTACCTGCAGTTCGACTGTGATGCCCGCGTACTGACTCCACTCCGGCAGTGCACACCTGTTGTCGCCCATGCGAATGACAAGGTGGATGGACGTGTACCCGAACTGGTCGGCTGCGAGTGCGTCCTGCTTGTTCGCCGAGTGCTCTTCGAGAACGGTGAACTGGGAGCGCAGCAGGCCGACGATCTTCTCGACGTCCTCGAGGTAATAGGCGATGATCCGCAACCCGACCAGGTCCGTCATGTCGTTCAGCGGGTCGGCGTACTTGCCTGCCTTGCGGTCGATCTTCTCGGCGAAGCTGTCAAGGGTCTTGACCCGGCCCTCGACCTGGACGATGTCGATCTCCGCGTGCGCCAGGACCGTCTCGATCAGTTCCTTCAGCTTCTTCTCGTATACCTCGTACGTCGGACGAACCTTGTCGTACGCGGCCTTCCAGTCTGGTGACGTCACTGCGGCTCCCGGTCTCGGCGGCGGTGCACGCTCTTGATCGGGAACAACCCGACGAGCATTACAAGCCAAGTCGCGTGGCAATTTCGACCAACGGAACGACGGTGCAGCCGCGCAGTTCGCGGATCAGGGCAGACGCGAGAACCCGTCGCACTGCAGGATCGTCATAGGCGAAGTTCCCCGCAGTGACCGCTGCCGGCGCCAGCACGCTTCGCCCATAGAGCGCACCGCGCACACCCGCAATCGGATACTCCCTGAAGCGAACAGCCACCGCTCCGCGCCGCAACGCCGGGCACAGCCGTAGCGCGACCGGGATGCACGCCAGGCACACCGGCGGCTCCACCGACGCCATTCCCTCTGGCCACTGTGGCCAGTCATCGCTGTGATCCCGTTGCAGCCACAGGACACCGTCGTCGTTCCGATCTGCCGGTCCGCCGCAGACCTGGCACAGCAACAGTTCCATCGCCCGTCGCTGCCGCAACGGATGAACCCTGGCGAACTCCGGTTTGCCGACCCGATGTCGCAACGCGGTCTGGCGCCACAGCACGCCGTGCCGATCTCGATCGCTCAGCAACTCGTTGGCGTATCCGATGCTGCGGTCAGGTCGCTCCACCAGCGCGCACGGCAAGTCCTGCTCGGCACTCCAAGCGGTGATGTAGGCTATCATATCTGTACAGAACCTCACGGGAAAGTGAAGCGTAGTTCTGTACAGATATGCAATAGGTGTCAGTCGTGCGAGGTGAACTTGTACTCGAGCACGTACGCCGCTGAGTCGAGAACCATCTCGCTGACCTCGACTGGCTGATCATCTGCGGTGTACGCGGTCCGCACGATCAAGATGACCGGCGTGCCCTGGGCGAGGTCGAGCGCCTGACGCTCGGCGTCCCGTGGCATGCGGGTGCGCAGCTCTTCGCGGAACCTGGTGGGCTCGTGGCCCAACTCCTTGAGGCGGGCGTACGCGCCGCCTTTGCCGGTGTTGATTTCGGTGATCGCGGAGCCGGCGACCAGTGCCTCGGGGTAGTAAGACGTCGCCAGCTGCACTGGCTTGTCATCAACCACATACCTGCGTCGCCGGATCACGACGCGGGCGCTGTCATCGAGCTTCAGAACCTCGGCGATCGGCGCGGGCGGGAGTTCGACGTCGACCGTCACGTCTTCCGTCCTCGGCCGCGTGCCGACGTCGGTGGACCAGATCGGTTGACCAGATCCCCGGGACGTGGCCTTCAGCCGGTCTGGCGACACGCGCCTGATCGGCTTGAACTCGCGGACGAACGTCCCCGATCCGCGCTTGGCGACGATCAGACCCTCGTTCTTCAGCACGTCCAACGCGCGGCGAGCGGTCGGCTGCTCCACGCCGTACTGGCTCGTGAGGTCGTTCTCGCCAGGAACTTTGCTGCCGGGCGGAAGCTCGCCGGAGTCGATCTGCTGCCGGAGGTCGTTCGCGATGTCCCGATAGCCAACGCGCCCTGGCTGGGCGTTGCCGGTCATGAGCCATCCCCTCTGCGAGGCCGCAGTTCTGTACAGCGACCAAGCTACCCCGCAGAAGTGAGACGGCCGAGTTGCCCCGGACCTAAGCCGCCACGCACGTGCCCAACGCCTCGCCGATCGCGCCCTTGGCGCCCAGCACGCAAGTCGACTCGGCAGTCAGCGACTTGTCGGAGATCTGCTGCGCGAAGGCGATCGCCACGTTCATCATCCGCGTCGGACTCCCGCTGTCCACGGCGGCTTTCACCGCCGCGGCACGGGCTTCGTCGGTCGTGCAGCTGATGTCGGTGCCGAACTTGTCCACGCGCGGCAGCCACAACGCCTTCGAGCCGGCCGCGCATGGTGTTACCTGCCAGCGCGTGGCCTCCGCCGCGTGAGCCAACGGCGGGGACAGCACGGCGAAACCGAGCATGAGGGCCAGTGCCACGAGGAAACGTCCCATGCGCCCGAACGTAACCGCGTCGACTGGCCCCGACCGGGGGAACCGTTGCCACCAAAGGTGACTACGCTCCGTCCCGGCTGACCTGCTGCCTAATCAGGCCGCACCGGAAGCGGGCCGAACGTCTCCGCAGGCAGGCGATCGATCCCTTGATCGCCGATGACGTTCCACCCGATCCACCGCCACGCACCCTTGCTGCACTCGATCACCTTGGTCATCTGTCCGTCGAACACGGCGAACTCCTTGTCCGGGAGCAAAACGACATAGGGGCTCAACAGTTCGCCGGTCGTGGCGTCCCAGATGCGGGCGGTGTTGTCGTCGCTGCTGGTGACGATGCGGGTGTTGTCGGGTGACCACGCGACCGACTTCACCCAGTCGGTGTGGCCGGTGAGTTTGTGGATTTCCAGGCCTGTGGTGGCGTCCCATATGCGGACACTCCGGTCGTCGCTGCCGGTGAGGATGCGGGTGTTGTCGGGTGACCACGCGACTGATCGCACCCAGTCGGTGTGGCCGGTGAGTTTGTGGATTTCCAGGCCTGTGGTGGCGTCCCAGATGCGGGCGGTGCTGTCGTCGCTGCCGGTGAGGACGCGTGTGTTGTCGGGTGAGCAGGTGATTGCGTTGACGGGGCTGTTGTGGCCGGTGAGTTTGTGGATTTCCAGGCCTGTGGTGGCGTCCCATATGCGGACACTCCGGTCGGCGCCACCGGTGAGGATGCGGGTGTTGTCGGGTGAGCAGGTGATTGCGTTGACGGGACCGGTATGGCCGGTGAGTGTGTGGATTTGCTGGCCGGTGGTGGTGTCCCAGATGCGGGCGGTGCCGTCGCTGCCGCCTGTGAGGATCCGGGTGTTGTCGGGCGAGTAGGCGACAGCGTGCACCAGTCCATTGTGGCCGGTGAGGTGGTTGATTTGCTGGCCGGTGGTGGTGTCCCAGATGCGGACACTCCGGTCGTCGCTGCCGGTGAGAACGCAGGCGTTGTCTGGTGACCACGCGACCGCGTTGATGGCGTTGCCATGGCTGGTGAGTTTGTGGACTTGTTGGCCGGTGGTGGTGTCCCAGATGCGGGCGGTGCCGTCTTCGCTGCCGGTGACGATGCGAGTGTTGTCGGATGACCACGCAACTGCGTTTATCCAGTCGTCCTGGACAACCAGCGTGTGGAACCGATGGCCGGTGGTGTCCCAAGTGTGGGCGGTGCCGTCCTCGCTGCCGGTGTACACGCGAGTGTTGTCGGGTGAGCAGGTGATTGCGTTGACGGGCCTGTCGTGGCCGGTGAATTGGTGGATTAGCTGGCCGGTGGCGGCGTCCCAGATGCGGGCGGTGCCGTCGCTGCCGCCTGTGAGGATCCGGGTGTTGTCGGGCGAGTAGGCGACCGATTTCACCCAGTCGGTGTGGCCGGTGAATTGGCGGATTTGCTGGCCTGTGGTGGCGTCCCAGATGCGGACACTCCGGTCGGCACCGCCGGTGATGATGCGGGTGTTGTCGGATGAGCAGGCGATTGCGAAGACGGCGCCCTTGTGGCCGGTGAGTTTGTGGATTTGCCGGGCGGTGGTGGTGTCCCAGATGCGGATGCTGCCGTCGTTGCTGCCGGTGAGAGCGCGGGTGTTGTCGGGTGACCAAGCGACCGTGTTCAGCCAGGTTTCATGGCCGATGAGTTGGTGGATTTGCCGGCCGGTGGTGGTGTCCCAGATGCGGACGTCGCCGCCGTCGTCACCGGTGAGGACGCGTGTGTTGTCGGGTGAGCAGGCGATTGCCCCGACGGCGTCGGTGTGGCCGGTGAGTTGGTGGATTTGCCGGCCGGTGGTGGTGTCCCAGATGCGTGCGGTCCGGTCTTCGCCGCCGGTGTAAATGCGGGTGTTGTCCGGTGAGCAGGCGATTGCGTTGACGACGTCGGTGTGGCCGGCGAGTTGGTGGATTTGTTGGCCGGTGGTGGTGTCCCAGACGCGGGCGATGCCGTCGTTGCTTCCGGTGAGAATGTGGGTGTTGTCGGGTGACCACGTGATGGCGTTAATCGCTCCTATGGGTCCGACGAAGCAGTTGAGCTGTGCCGCTGCTGACGACTGGCTACCTGCGCGCGCTGAAGAAGGTGCGATCTGGAAGTGCGGACTCGGGGCGGGCGGCGGTGTGCAGAGGAGCAGTTGGGTTCGGTATGCGTTTGACTGACTCAAATCGACGCCGGTGATGTCACAGCGGCGGAAGATCGCGCCGGCGATGTAGGCGTCCTGCCAACTCGAACTTGCCAGGGTTGATTCGTGGAACTCGGCGTTGCCGGCATAGGAATTGGTGAGATCAGCACCCGTCAGATCCGAGTTGAAGAAGGACGTCCGTGAGAGATCTGCACCGGACAGGTTCGCGTTGTTCAGTGCGAGCCTGCCGCGTCCTGTGAAGGTCCACCCAGCCAACGCCGCGCCCGACAGGTCCACCTCGACCAGTGACTGGTGCGGGTACCCACGCCGAGCCGCGTGAAGGGCGTACGCGACCGCCAACTCCGAGATTTGGGCACGGTATTGGCGCCCGATCAGTTCGAGCGTGGCGCGCGCCGCGCCAGGCGAAGCCGCGATGGACTGGCCGAGGAAGTCGAGGGTCTCCTGGCTCGGCACCGGCATCGCGAGCGCGTCGATCGCGCGAGGGTCGCTCAGCTGCCGGTAGAGGTAGCACGCCAGGAAGTACTCGAAGAGCGAGCGGTGGGCGAACTCGAACGTGTCGCCTTCCCGCTTGAGAAACGTCGCCGTGCGGAAGTCCGCGGTCCACAGGTCGGGTACGTGCTCGCGGTAGTGGCGCCGGAGGTCTGGGCGCTGGTCGAGCAGCCCGAGCAGCCAGTCGTCGACTTCGGCCGGGCTCCAGGCGTTCTTGCCCGAACGCCAGAGCGCTGCGGCGATCTCCTCCATCAGCAGGCGTTTGTGGTCCGGGGTCAGCGTGTGCTTGCCCTCGTCACGGGTGATCCAGCGGTCGACCACCTCGGCGTAGATGTCGACGGAACGGAGTTCGCGGCCTTCGAGCTTCGCCTTCTCGATGAACTCGACCTGGTCGGAGATCAGCCGCAACGTGATCGGGCGCTGGGCCAGCTCGGTCAGGTTGTGGACGGCGCCGATGGTCTCCAGGAACCGGTCGACCCACTCGGCGTCGCGGTCGAGGTTGCCCTCGAGGTACTCGCGGATCTGGTTCTCGGTGAACGGCAGCATCAGCAGGGCGAGGTAGTCGCTGCTGCGCAGGCCTTGCCGGGTCTGGCCGGTGAAGAAGTCGGCCTCGTCACGGATCGTGCGGAAGTACTGGGTGCGGCAGGACAACAACATTCGCGCGTTCGACTCGGCGGGGAGCGCGCGCCACAGTTGGCGGGTGAACAGCTGACGTTTGTGCGGGCTGAGGTGCACGAGCACCTCGTCCAGTCCGTCGAAGATGACCACGGTGCGGTTGAGGTCGTGTTCGAGACGCTCGCGCACGACGTCCGCGTTCAGTCGCTTGGATGACACACCCTGTGGTCGGGTCGCGTCGAGCAGGTGGGTCAGGATTCGGTCCAACGACATCGAACCCGACAGTTCGCCGGGTTCGATGTCCCTGAGGTCGAACAGGATCGGCAATGGTGACGCCTGGTCGTCGTCGTGCAGCTTGAGCAGTTGAGTGGCGAACAGCTTCGTCGTGGTCGTCTTGCCCATGCCGACGTCACCGAGCAGCGCACATAACCTTGGTGCGGAGGAGTCGTCTGCGGTTGCCCAGGCCACCAGGCGCTCGACGGCGGGCAATGAGATACCGCTCGCGCGTTGGTCGCCGCTGTCCAGCAACGACTCCTGCAGGGAGGCTTCCCTGAGCTGCGACGGGACAAGGTACCGGCTGTCATCACGGCGGAGGCGCACCTGCTTGGCCGCCAGCGCCTTGAGGATGGTCGTCTGATCGTCGTCGCGCGACAACGGCTTGTCCATCATCAGCCGGATCTGCCGGACGACCTCGTTGATGAACACCTTGCGCTGCGCAGGTCCTCGCAACTCCTCCCACGGCGAGTCCTGCAGCGCGATTTCGTGTCTTTGCAACGGTTTCAGGCCACCAGCGAGATTGGGCAAGCCCGCGAACGCAACAGCGACGAGCTTGCGGCTGCTGAGCACCATTTGGCGTTCCGGCGAGTCGACGTACGCCGGGCTGATCAGGCAGACGCAGACATCCGCCTGGGCGAGAAGCTGTGCGCGGGTCGCCGCGATGTCGTCACCGACGAGGACCGAGCTGGAGTCCTTGATCTCCCACTCTGCTCCGTCGAGCACTCGAAGCGCGGTGGTCAGCTGCTCGATGAGCGCGGCGGCGTTGCGCGCGGTCGTCGGGTGGAAGCTGACGTAGATCCGCAGCCGGCGGGGCTCGCCCAGCTCCCGCACCGCCGGCGCGATCGGCTTGGTGATGCCGATGTTCTCGGCGTTGACTTCGGTGAAGGCGACCAGGCTCTTCTCCACCGGGTTGCCCGCGAACCAGCCGTGGCGGTGGTCTGGTGTGGTCTTCCGGGACTCGAGCTCCAGGACCAGGTCTACCCCTGCCTTCGCGGCTAAGTAGTTGATCTTGTTCCGGAAGTCGCGGAAAGCGTCCTGGGCGCGCTCATCGCCCTCCGGGAAGTCGCCGGCGGCCAATGCCTGACGCAGCAGGAACTGGCCGCTTTCGCCGACGACCTCGCCGATCGCCGTGAGGCGGGCCGCCTGCATCGTTGTCAA
This sequence comes from Lentzea miocenica, assembly GCF_033949945.1. Classification (NCBI taxonomy): domain Bacteria; kingdom Bacillati; phylum Actinomycetota; class Actinomycetes; order Pseudonocardiales; family Pseudonocardiaceae; genus Lentzea; species Lentzea miocenica. Next base: position 146,682 of record NZ_JAXAVW010000021.1, on the reverse strand, counting down.
CGAAGGGCGGAGCGCGTTGATCCGGTCGGTGATCTCGTTGGGCCGCAACGGAGTTGTCACGACGTGTACCCGTTCTGGCCGAGCGCGCGGAGGCGGACGGCTTCGGCGAGCCGGTTGGAGAAGTCGGTGCGGCGGTGGCGGCTGATCTCGGTGAAAGCCTTGCCGTCCAACGAGAACATGTTCAGCTTTTCCAGTCCGCCGAAGTCGTAGGCGGGGCCGAACTGCGGCAGTTGCGACAGCTTGACGGGGAGCGGGGGCCTGTCGGCGGCGGACCCCGAGAACCGCGGAAGCTCGTGCTCGCGGATGAATGTGCTCGCCAGGTAGTGCGGGGTGACGAGCAGCAGGCCGAAGTCGGCCTCGTCGATGCGGTCGCGGATAGCGGGCTCGAAGTCCTCGCCACACATCAGGTGCGAGTCCTGCCACCACTCGATCTTCAGGTCGGTGAAGAGCCGCAGGGTCGGCCGCAGGTCGTGCAGGAGTGCATCGACGGAGGCCTTGTCGCGGTGGCACCAGCTGAGGAAGATCCGGACCGTTTGGGTCGCCATGAACGCGGGACCGTACACCCCGGAAGACCCCGGATCGAATCCCGGAAGCCGGAAAGCATCAGGTCAGCGGATAATGACTGGTGAGACCAGTTGAGGCCGCGTGCGCGCCGAGGCGGCCTCAACTGGAATCACGACAGGGTGGAAAGCACCTCGCCCAGCCGCTCGTAGCTGCGTCCAGCGCCATCGGCCATGCCCGTGGCCAGCACCGCGTCCCGGGCCTCCTGCGACACCAGACGCATCGTGGTGGTCATGGTCGTCCGCCCGTCCACCTCGACGAACTCCACGGTCGTGATGGCCGGCGGGTTGTCCTCGAAGTGCTCGGTGTTGACGAGCCGCGTGTGAGGCGTGACCTCGGTGTATTCGCCGTACATCTCGAACGCCTGGGAGCCGTCCGGCTGCGCCCAGCCGTAGCGCCACTTGCCGCCGACGCGGAGGTCAACCTCGCAGATCGGCATCTCCCAGCCGTCGGGGCCGAGCAGCCAGCGCCGGAGGAGTTCGGGGTTGGTGAACGCCTTCCAGACCAGGGAGGCCGGGGCGTCGAACGAGCGGGACATCGCGATCTCGGTGTCCGACGGGAGGGTGACGAGAGTGCCGAACTTGGTGGTGGTCATTTGTCTGTCTCCTTCATCTCGGTCAAGAGTGCGTCCAGGCGCGCGTAGCTCGCATCCCAGAAGCGGCGGTAGTTCTCGGCCCACACAGCGACCTCCTTCAGCGGTGTCGCGTCTAGCTGGCAGGGGCGCCATTGGGCCTCCCTGCCGCGGGTGATCAGGCCTGCCTTCTCCAGCACCCGCAGGTGTTTGGAGATCGCCGGGCCGCTGATGTCGAACGGCTCGGAGAGCTCCTTCACCGTGGCCGGACCTTCCGTGAGCCGCGCGAGGATCGCCCGGCGGGTCGGGTCCGCCAGTGCGGCGAACGTGGCGCTCAGCTGGTCCATCTCGTACCTAACCACTTGGTTATCTAACCTCTGGGTTAAGTAGAGCCTCGGCGTCGTCGGCTGTCAAGCCCCTAGTTCAAGATCGACTGGCTGGATAGCGCTTTCCGATCCTGCACATATCACAAGGAAATGGCCCGGACGGACCTTTTTCTAGCAGACATGGAATGGAAGTTCTGCTGAATAGAGCAACTTCAAACAGGGTGCTGGACAGCAGGTCAGGGGGCTCGCTACGTTCGAAAAGCCGCAAGTTAACCTCGTTTAGTGAGGTATTTCGAATGGGAACGAAAAGAACTGTTTCGTTAGCGTTTGGATTTGTGCTGGCAGCTTCCGTGCTCGTGCCGACCGCGCAGGCGGCACCGCAGGGCAGCTCTGCCAGCCTGGCCAGAACCTCCGACAACAAGATCCAGTCGGCTGCAGCAGCCGAGGCTTACTGGACTCCGGAGCGCATGGCCAACGCGATCCCGGCGCAGGCTCCTGCCACGGTCCAGGCCGTTTCCCCACGCCAGCCCTCGGGTCGTGCGGGCAGCATCGAAGGGGTCGCACCCTCGGTGAAGGTCAAGACCGAGCAGGCCCAGGGGATCGGGATCATGCTCAACGAGTCGCAGACGGTCGGGAAGGTGTTCTTCACCAACCCGGTCAACGGGCTGAACTACGTCTGCTCGGGTGCGACTGTCAGCAGTGCCAAGCGGAAACTGGTCCAGACGGCGGGGCACTGCGTGCACGGCGGTGCCGGTCGCCAGTGGATGTCCAACTGGGTGTTCGTTCCGCGTTATCGCAACGGCGCGCGGCCGTTCGGCACGTGGAGCGCCTACCAGCTCACTGCTCGCACTGCCTGGATCAACTCCAGCAACAGTGACGAGGACATGGGCATCGTCATCATGCAGACCCTCGGCGGCAGCTCGATCGCGAACGTCGTCGGTGGCAACGGGTTGCGCTGGAACTGGGGCTACTCGGTCGCGGTCACGATCCTCGGTTACCCCGCGGGTGCGCCGTTCACCGGTGAGCTGCAGTACTTCTGCCAGGGCACTACCTGGAACGGCCACGGCCAGCAGGTGCGGGCCTGGTGCAACATGACCGGCGGCTCGAGCGGCGGTCCGTGGTTGCAGGAGTACAACGACCAGAACGGGCTGGGCTACATCAACAGTGTGGTCAGCCACCGGCACGCCGACGCGAGCCAGATGGACGGGCCGTACTTCGACAACGACATCAAGAGCCTTTACGACTTCGCGGAGTCGCTGTCCCCGTGACGTCGAATTCCGTTGGCCGGACGCGGAGATCCCGTGTCCGGCCTTCGGGCAACCTGAGGGGCGACATGTTCCGTCCTAGGCACATGAGCCACCGAATCGCCCTCGCCGTACTGCTGCTCGCAGCCACCTCCGCATGCGCCGGCGGCCAGGCCGGCCAGGGGAGCGCGAACCTGCGGGGCAAGGTGTACGTCTCGTCGTCCGTGACGGAGCAGGGCAAGCCGCGTGCTCTGGTCGAGGGCACGAAGGTGGATCTGAGATTCACCGACGACGACAGGCTGATCGCCAACGTCGGCTGCAACATGATGCAGGGCCAGGTCTCGCTCGACGGCGGCAAGCTCTCGGTCGCCGACCTCAGCTCTACCGCGATGGGATGTCCGAAACCCGAGTTGCACCAGCAGGACGAGTGGTTCGCGAAGCTGCTCGACGCCAAGCCGTCGTGGAAGCTCGACGGCGCGAACCTGGTGCTCACCGGATCGGACACCGAGATCGTGCTCGGCACGGAGGCCCCAGCGACGCTGGAGGGCGGGACCTGGACCGTCGACGGCATCATCGCCGGCGACGCCGTCTCGTCGTTCCCCGGCGGCGCCAAGGCCACGTTCGTCTTCCAGGACGGCAACATGAAGGTCGACACCGGCTGCAACTACAAGGACGCTGCCTATCCGTACGAAGTGGACGGTCAGCGGCTGGTCGCGCAGATGGCTGTCACCACCTTGATCAGGTGCGGTGACGACATGAACTCCGTCGAGACGGCCATCCACAAGACCCTCGACAGCGGCGAGGTCACCTACAAGATCGACCGCAACTCGCTGACGCTCACGAACGCGTCCGGCGCCGGCCTGACGCTCAAGAAGTAGGGCCGGACATGGGCTACCGAGTTCTCGTCGCCGTGATCGCACTGCTGGTCACCGGGTGCGGCACCACGTCCACCGGAACAGGAGGAGGTGACGTGAAGGGAAAAGTGTTCAGCTCCACGTCCGTCACGGAGCAGGGCAAGCCACGCGCCCTGGTCGAGGGCACGAAGGTGGAGCTGAGGTTCACCGACGACGACAGGCTGATCGCCAACGCCGGGTGCAACACGATGCAGGGCCCGGTCTCGCTGGCGGGCGGCAAGCTCACGGTCACCGACCTGAGCACGACCGACATGGCATGTCCCACTCCGGGCCTGCACGAGCAGGACGAGTGGCTGGGCACGCTGCTCAGCGCGACACCCTCGTGGCGGATGGACGGCGCGAACCTGGTGATCACCGGCTCGAACGCGGAGATCGTGCTTGTCGCCGAAGCCCCGGCCACGCTGGAAGGTGGCATCTGGATCGTCGACGGACTCATCACCCAAAGTGCCACCTCGTCCGTTCCCGCCGGTGTGCGGGCCACGATCTCCTTCAAGGAAGGCAAAACGGAAGTGGAAGCCGGCTGCAACTCTGCCGGTGGTACGTACGAAGTGGACGGTGAGACCATCAGATTCGGACAGCTGGCCAGCGAGTTGAAGCTGTGCGGCCCGGACGAGATGGCCGTGGAGAAGGCCGTTCTCGACGCACTCGGCCAGGGCCCGGTCACGTACAAGATCGACCGCAACACGCTGACCCTGACGAACGCGAAGGGTGAGGGTCTGCAGCTCAGGAAGTAGGAGACCGGGCCGGTCGCTCAACGCTGACCTGCGAACCTAAGGACTCGCTGTTGGGTTCCTGTCGAAATCATGAGGTCGTTCAAACCTGCACTAGTTTTGGTTCGAAGTTGAACGACCGACAGGTCATCGACAGGATCGGGGAGCAGAAACCATGGTCAAGGACGTCGCCGCACTCATCGGCCGGATCGGCATCGGCATCGTCTTCATCGCGCACGGCTGGCAGAAGTGGACCGAGTTCGGGCTCGCCGGTACCAGCGCGTCGTTCGAGAAGATGGGTGTGCCGCTGCCCTCGGTGTCCGCCGCGTTCGCCGCGACGGTCGAGCTCGCCGGTGGTCTCGCGCTGATCGCCGGTGTCCTTCTGCCGATCGCCGGCCTGCTGCTCGCGGTCAACATGGCCGGAGCGTTCTTCCTCGTGCACGCGTCGGGCCCGTTGATCGGCCAGGGGGGCTCCGAGCTGGTCATCGTGCTCGGTGCGGCCGCGCTCGCCCTGGGCTTCAACGGTGGCGCCTACGCGCTGGACCGCGTGCTGTTCAAGAACAACAAGGTGCTCAACCCAGCAGCTGCGTGATCTCCTGGGTGACCTTCTCGCTGTCCCGGCGCGCGGCCATCCGGCCCGCGTCGGGATTGCTCACCTGGACCAGCGAGCCACCGGCCGCGAGCACGGCCAGGAACCCTTCCAGCACCGCGGCGGGGGAGTCCCACTCCACAGTGGACAGCACCCGCGGTTCGTCACCCAGCTTCGCGCCGAGCTCGCGTGCCCGCGCCACCACTTCATCCACAGTGGACTCACCGAGGGCGAGCGTCGAGCCGGGAGTCGGCTGCCACGGCATGAAGTCGTCGCCGTGCACGCGCACGTCGTCCAGGTAGTCGACCGGAGCGCCGGACCCGAGGCCCATGGGGTGCAAGGAAGCCACGGCCACAACTTCAGCCTCGGCGGTTCCGCCCGGCGGTACGACAGCGACCTTCGCGTCCACGCCCGCGCCCACGACGTGCGCCCCGCACCACCAGGCGCCGAGCAGCAGGCCCGCCGTCTGCCAATGCGCGGGCAGCAGCACCGCGACCTCGTCACCCGGCTCGACGTCGTGCTCGTCGCGCAGCCAGTTCGCGGTCTTCGCGGCCCAGTTCGCCGCCGTCGCGCGGGACAGTTCGATCCGGGAACCCGTCGCGTCGTCGTAGTGCGTGATCAGCGGACGACCGGAATCGGCCTTCAGCAACGGCGTGAAGAGGATCTCGGTCACGCTCACGCGGCACTCCTAGTCGACGCAGGGCACATCTTGCTGGGCGGCTGCCACGGCGTGCGCGCCGTCCAGCGACAGCAGCTTCCCAGGACCGAACTTGGATGGCGCAGCGGGGGTGCCAGGAGTGGTCACCGACGAGGGCTCCGGCTTCGGGGTCTCACCGATCAGCTGCGCCACCCACGCCTTGACCGCCTCGCGGTCGACCGTGACCACGCTCTGGCCGCGTTCATTGCGCGCGTCGATGCTCGTCACCGGGATCGTGGCGAACTCCACGTTGCCCGACGCGAGGCCCTGCGCCTGCGTGGCCAGCGTGGCGAGATCGAGCTTCTCGTCCACGACAACGGACTTCGACACCGCGTCCAGCAGTCCGTTCATCTTCCCCGGATCGGTGAACGTGCCGGCGGACAGCAGCTGCTTCATCGCCTGCGACATGAACACCTGCTGCCGCGCGATGCGACCGAGGTCACCGCCGGGCATGTTCCGCTGCCGCACGAACGACAACGCGTCACCGCCCGAGATCACCTGCTGGCCCGCGCGGAAGTTCGCGCCGGAGTTCGGGTCCGACGTACCGGCCTTGAGGCACACCTGCACGCCGCCGATCACCTCGGTCAGCAGGTAGAACCCGTAGAGGTTGATCTCCGCGTAGTGGTCGACGCGCATCCCGGTGAGGTCCTGGACCGCCTGGACCAACGCCTTGCGCCCGGCCTCGTCGGACTTGCGCTCGCGCTCCTGCTGGTCGCTCACACCCTCGGCCTGCAGCCGTTCGGCGGTCAGGAACTTCACCGCGCCGTACGCCGAGTTGATCTTGTCCTCGCGATAGCCCGCGATCGGCACGTAGGTGTCGCGCGGGATCGAGATCGCGCTCGCCTTGCCTCCGTTGCGCGGCACGCGCATCACGATGATCGTGTCGGTGTTCACCGTGTCCGTGCCCTCGGTGCGCAACTTGCGCAGCACGTCCGCGGGAAGTGGCCGGCCCTGCGCGTCCGTCCGGCTGTCGCTGCCCACCAGCAGGATGTCGATCGCGCCGTCCTCGACGGGCGGCGAGTTCGGGATGTCCTCCAGCACTTCGAGGATCTGCGTGGTGTTGGTGTTCTGCTTGACGAGCCGTAACGCCGTCCAGAAGTAGCCGGAGAAGGCCAACGTTGTCACGGCGACGAGGGCGACGACCGTGCGGCCGGCGACCAGGGCCGTCTTCTTAGCGCGTGTGGCAGCGCTCAACGTGGATCCTCCGTGTGCTGGATTTGCGTGCTCAGCGTAACTATCGGAAGCCCGTTACGCCGGGGTTTCAGTTCACGCAGACCACGCCACCCGCCGTGATCGGCGGAGTGCTGCTCGACACGGGGATCGACGACGTGCCGGGCGCGCCCTGGGGATCCACGTCCTCGTCGTTGCTGTCCGGTGACTGGTAGTCGCTGCCGACGAAGACCTGCACCTGTCCCTTTCGGACGGACGCGCTCTCCTCGACCGTGACGTTCGGCCCGAGCTCGGTCGCGACCTTGCGCGCGGAGCCCTCCTCGCCGGCCGCGTACCGCACGACCGTGGTCTCGCTGTTCTCCGGCGCCGAAGCCACCGGGCCGCGCTGGAAACCCTTGGCGGCCAACAGGTTCAGCACCTGGCTCGCCAGACCCTGGATCCCGGCCGCGTTGTAGACCTGCACGGTGATCGAGGAGTTCGGCGGCGCGGGCAGCGTCGTGGTCGTGACCGGCGCCGAGTTGCTCGTCGACGGCTTGTCGGCGGCCAGGCTGGTGAGGAACTTCTTCACCTCGCCGGCGTTCACCGGCAGCACGTTGCCGTCGCTGTAGGTGTCCGTCGGGTCGCCCACTGGAATGGTGCGGAACTGGAAGTTGCCGCCCACCAGGCCCTGCATCTGCTCGGCGAACGTGGTGATGTCCCAGCCCGAGCTGAGGATCACCGACTTCTGCACGGCCTCGACGAGTCCGTTCAGCTTGTCCGAGTCCGTCAGCGTGCCGCTCGACAGCACCTTCTTGGCCAGTGCCCCGATGAACACCTGCTGCCGCACGATCCGGTCGAGGTCGCCGTTCGGCAGGTTCTTGCGCTGCCGGACGAACGACAGCGCCGCCGCGCCCTCGATGGTCTGCTGGCCCGCCTGGAAGTTCGCGCCGGAGTCGCTGTCGGAGGTGGCTTCCTTCACACACACCTCGACGCCGCCGATGGCCTTGGTGACCTCGTAGAAGCTCGCCAGGTTGACCTCGGCGTACCGGTCGACGCGCACTGCCCCGCCGGACATGTTCTCGATGGTCTTGATCAGCGTCTTGCGCCCGGCCGCCATCGACTCGGTGCGGATCCGCTGCTCGTCCGTCACGCCCTGCGACCGCAGCTGCTGGTCGACGGTGTTGCGCTGGCGGGCGAACGCGGAGTTGAGCTTGTGCTTGCCGAACCCGTCGGCGAGCTCCACGTAGGAGTCGCGCGGGAAGGAGATCGCGACCGCGCGGGTGCCGTCCACCGGGATGTGCACGAGGATCATCGTGTCGGTGTTCTGCTCGCCGTCGGCGATGCCGCCGTTGAGCAGTGCCAGCGCTTCCTTCGACAGCGGGTTGCCCTGCGCGTCCGTGCGGCTGTCCACACCGACCAGGAGGATGTCGACCGCGCCGTCGAGCGGCTTCGGGCCCTGCTTGGCGAGCTCCTCGGAGATGACCTCTGTCTTGACGATGCCGTCGTTGGCGGCTCGCAGCTTGCCCCAGCCGTAGGACGTGACCAGAAGCACAGCGGCCGAGACGAGCGTGACGAAGATCTTTCCCGTCATCAGGAACGCGCGGAAAGCCGCCGTCGGCCGGGCGCCCCGCACCCTGACCGGCAGACTCCTGCCTTCCACCGTCGTTTCCTCCCCCACTACCGCGAGTTTAGTCGTTTATAAGTGACACGACGTGACATTGCTGTGGGTTGCAACGATTAGGTACGTGACAGACTGCGAGCGGGGAACACCACGGGAGGAAATGGCATGCGCGTACTGGTGACAGGTGGGGCCGGGTTCATCGGCTCGCACTACGTGCGGGAGTTGGTGAGCGGGTCGTACCCGGCCTTCGCGGGTGCCGAGGTGGTGGTGCTCGACAAGCTCACGTACGCGGGCAGCGAGACCAACCTGGCGGCGGTCGCCGGCAAGTTCGAGTTCGTGCGGGGAGACATCTGCGACCCCGGCGTGGTGGCAGAGCAGATGCGCGGCATCGACGTGGTCGTGCACTTCGCCGCCGAGTCGCACGTCGACCGGTCCATCACGGGTTCGGCCGACTTCGTGCTGACCAACGTGCTGGGTACCCAGACGTTGTTGCAGGGCGCGCTGAACGCGGGCGTCGGCCGGTTCGTGCACGTCTCGACGGACGAGGTCTACGGCTCGATCGAGGAAGGGTCCTGGACCGAGACGCAGATCCTCGAGCCGAACTCGCCCTACTCGGCATCGAAGGCCTCTTCGGATCTGCTGGCGCGTGCGTTCCACCGCACCCACGGACTGCCGGTGAGCATCACTCGGTGTTCGAACAATTACGGGCCGTACCAGTTCCCCGAAAAGGTGATTCCGCTCTTCGTCACCAATTTGATCGACGGCAAGAACGTGCCGCTCTACGGCGATGGCCTGAACGTGCGCGACTGGCTGCACGTCGACGACCACTGCCGCGGCATCCAGCTCGTCGCGGAGGGCGGCCGGCCGGGGGAGATCTACAACATCGGCGGCGGCACCGAGCTCACCAACCGCGAGCTGACCGAGAAGCTGCTGGCCGCGACCGGCCGCGACTGGTCGGCCGTCGAGCCCGTGCAGGACCGCAAGGGCCACGATCGCCGCTACTCGGTCGACATCTCCAAGATCTCGTCCGAACTGGGCTACGCGCCGCGCGTCGACTTCACGGTCGGTCTCGCCGACACGGTCGAGTGGTACCGCGAGAACCGCGCCTGGTGGGAGCCGCTCAAGGAGCGCGCCCAGTTGGCGAAGGGCTGAGCGTTGATCCTCGTTCCCGGTGGTCGTGGCCAGCTCGGCCACGACCTCGCTGCCCTGTCCCCGTCCGTTCGCCCGATGTCCTCGGCGGAGTTGGACGTGACGTCGGTCACGGCCGCCGATCTGGCCGGTGCCACCGCGGTGATCAACTGTGCCGCGTACACGGCCGTCGACGCCGCGGAGACCGATGAAGCGCGCGCTTTCGAGGTGAACGCGGTCGGTCCAGGTCTGCTGGCTGAGGCGTGCGCATCCCTTGGCATCCCGTTGATCCACGTGTCGACGGACTACGTGTTCTCCGGTGACGGCACGCAGCCGTACGAGCCGTCCGATCCCGTTGGCCCGAAGTCCGCGTACGGCCGCACGAAGCTCGAAGGCGAACGCCGCGTGCTGGAGGCGGGCGGCTGGGTCGTGCGCACCGCGTGGGTTTATGGCGTACATGGTTCGAACTTCGTGAAAACCATGGCAGCGCTGGAGTCCTCGCGTCCGTCGCTGTCCGTTGTGGACGATCAGCTCGGCTCGCCGACGTGGTCGAAGCACCTGGCCGCCGGACTTCTCGAGCTCGCCTCGGTTCTGCCCGACGAGCGGTTGCTGCACGCGACCAACGGCGGTGAGACGACGTGGTTCCGTTTCGCACAGGCGATTTTCGAGGAACTCGGCGCCGATCCGGCGCGCGTGCAGCCCTGCACCACGGCGGACTTCCCGCGACCGGCCCCGCGGCCCGCCTACTCGGTGCTGTCGGGTGCGGCATGGGCAGCAGCGGGACTACGTCCGTTGCCGCACTGGCGAAGCGCCCTTTCGGACGCATTCCAGGCGGGCGTGGTAGCTCCCCGTACCGGTGCTGCGCCATTGGAGTGACCGGTCTGGCACGGCCGTTCCAAGTGCGGGAACCTGTTCGGCATGTTCGATTCCGGGCGCAATCCCCAGCGTCCCGCGACAGCGGATTCCGATCGGCAGCGCTTCCTCAGGTGCGTTGCCGCCGTCACGGGCTCGCGACAGGTGTCGTTGAGCCAGCTGGACAAGCATTCGCCGAGGCCGCACTCTCGGTGAAGCCGTTGGGGCGTCAGGGTTTCCTGACGCCCTACAACGAGAAAGCGGTCAGCGTTCCCTGCTGCGCCGGTACGCCTCGACCGTCTTCTCCGCGCACCGCCGCCAGGTGAACCCGGACGCGTAGGCCCGCCGTTCGGACTGCGCCTCGGGAGTGGTCGGCGCCGCGGCGGCCTGAGCCAACCCCTCGGCCAGCGCCTCGACGTCCCCGACCGGCACGTGCAACGCGTGCCCACCGGCGACCTCGCGCAACGCGGGTACGTCCGAACACACCACGGGCACGTTGCAGGCCAACGCCTCCAGCACCGGCAGCCCGAAGCCTTCGTCCCGCGACGGCAGCACCAGCGCGGTCGCCCCGGCCACCACGGACCTCAGGTGCACGTCCGCCAGGTACCCGGTCCGCAGCACTCGACCGTCCACACCGGACCGGCCGGGCCCGACGATCACCAACGGCGGCAGCGACGGGTCGGACGCATGTGCCTTGACCAGGTACTCGAGGCCCTTGCGCGGCCCGTCCGCCCCCACGAACAGCAGGTACTCCGACGGCAGCCCCAACCGGCCGCGCAAGGTCGCGGAAGGCGCCCGCGAGGCGAACCACGCCGGGTCGACCCCCAGCGGCGTCACGACGATCTTCTCCAGCGGCACCGAGAACCGGTCCGCCACCACGGAGGCCACCGCCGCGGTGGGCGTGCAGATCACGTCCGCCCGCTGAGCGGACAGCCGGACCAGCTCCGGCAACCGGCGGTCGGACGGCGGCAGGTCACCGGGCGCGTCCAGGAAGGCCAGGTCGTGGATCGTGACGACCTTGCCCGCCCGGATGGTCGGCGGCAGCACGAAGTTCGTGGCGTGCATGACGTTCGAGAACCCGGCCAGCATCTCGACCGGCGGGAACGGGGCGCGCAGCCACATCTGGCGCAACGCCCGTGCCGCGACGGGCAGGCCGCGGGCGGTGACGTCGTGCGGCAACACCGTCCGCAACGCGCGCCAGCCGCGCAGGGTGAAGGCCACCGCCCGCACGTCGACCGCGTCCGGCATCGATGCCAGTTCTTCGGCGAGTGCCGCGGTGTAGCGGCCGATCCCGGTGCGGTTTCCGAGCAGGGGCGTGCCGTCCAGCAGCACGGACAATGGTTTGTTCTTCGGGGTTTTCGGGGCTCTAACCATTACGTCCACCACGCGCGATTTTGCGCAGACGCCCCGTCGCCCGCTTGGCCAACTCGGTCGGGCCGCCCGCGTCCAGGTACTCGCGCACCAGCCGGAGGTCCCGCTTCATCTTGTCCGCCGTGCTCAGCCCCGGTGTGCGCACCATGGGAGCGGAGCCGGACAGACGGTCCGCGGCCGGCCTCGGGTTGCGGCAGAACTCCGCCAGCGGCGCGAGCGCCGTCTCCCAGGTGAACCGTTCGCGTACAACGGCGATGTGCTCACGGCACGCGGCCGCGAACTCCTCGTCGTAGAGCACCTTCTCCAACGCATCGGCCAATGCCTCCGGGTCCTCCGGCGGCACGACGACGCCCAAACGCTCCCGCTCCACCAGGTCCGCGAACGAGTCGCCGGACGTGGTGACGATCGGCAGGCCCGCCCACAGGTAGTCGAGCACCCGCGTGCGGAACGCGAACGTGGTCTCCACGTGCTCGTAGTGCGTGGTGACACCGCAGTTCGCGTCGAGCAGCCAGTTCTGCCGCTCGGTGTAGGGCACCCATCCGTCGTTGAAGAACACGTTCTCGCCGGTCAGCCCCAACGACGCCGCGAGTGACCGCGTCTGGCCGGCGATGTCCATGTCCGGGACCTCGGGGTTCGGGTGCTTCATCCCGAGGAAGTACAGCTTCGCGGACGGCTGCCGCTGCCGCAGGTGGTCCATCGCCCTGATCAGCGACAGCGGGTCGAACCACGAGTACACGCCACCGGCCCAGATCACGACCTTGTCGGCGTCCGTGACGCCCGGCACCACACCCTTGATCGCCGGGCCGGTGCGCTGCGGCGGCTTGCCCGACAGTCCGAAGGGGACGATCCCGAGCAACGACTGCGTGGTCGGGTCGTTGTCGTACAACGTGGGCGTCAACCGGCCCAGCGCGGCCAGATGGCCGAGCCAGAAGTGCCGCTGCCGTTCCGACGCGCAGAGGAAGAAGTCGCCGCGCTCCAGCTGGTTCGTCAGCACCCGCGTGACGCTCTTCAGGTCGGCGGCGCGCTTCTCGTCGCTGTCGTCCTTGCCCTGCTCCAGCAACTCGAGGTGCATCGGGTCGTAGATGTCGCAGACCACGATCTTGGTGGAACCGGGCTGCTTGAGCTCGCTCGCCATCTCCAGCGCGTGGCCCTGCAGCACGATCACGTCGGCCCACCTGACGTTCTCCGGCAGCTGCTTGAGCTTGACGCCCTCGATGGTGAACGGCGCGTCCGGCGGGTCGCACAACGGGTTCGTCGTGATCAGCCGGACCTCGTGCTCGCCGGACAGCACGTCCGCCATGTGCCACGCGCGGATCGCCGGGCCGGCCATCCGTTCGGAGATCGCGTCACCGGTGATCACCAGGATCTTGCGCGGCTTGCCGAACACCTCGTCGATGCCGAGCGCCTCGACCAGGATGTCGTGCGCCACCAGGTAGCGCGGGATGTCGTACGCGGGCTCCAAGGCCTTGCGCATCAACGGAACCAGGTCGACGTCCGACATCCGGCGCGAAGCCTGCTCGACCCGCCGCGACTCGGCCAGCAACGGCATCATCTCGACGAACTGGTCGATCGCGAGGAACCCGGCCAGCGACTGACGGGGGATCTCGGCGGGCCGCCGGTCGTCAGCCGGATCGGCCGGTCGGCGGGTGATCTCCAGCTGCTTCGCGTCGATGTCGCCGCGCGCGGTCGCCCTGCGCACCACCAGGGCCAGGGCGGCGGGCAGCACGCGGGCGAGGGTCTCGTCGGAGAAGTTCTTGTAGAGCGTCGCGAGGGCGTTGCGCTCCAACAGGTACAGCTCGCGGCTGTGGTCGATCGAACTCATCGACGCGTGGTGGCGGTGGAACGTGAGCGACGAGGGCTCGTAGCGCACCCGCCAGCCGCGCAGGTTCAGCCGCCAGCCGAGGTCGACGTCCTCGTAGAACATGAAGAACCGCTCGTCGAACCCGCCGAGCTCGCGGTACAGCTCCGCACGCACGAACAGTGCCGACCCGGTGCCGAACAGCACGTCGCGCGGGGCGTCGTGGCTGCCGTCGTCGATCTCGCCGACGTGCCGCTTGTACCCCATGCCGAACCAGGTCAGGCCGGCGTCGACGAAGTCGATCTTCTTGCCGTCCCAGTCGAGCACCTTGCTCGAGACAGCGCCGACCGTGGGCTCCGCGTGGAACACCTTGATCGCGGTCTTGATCCAGTTCCGGTCCGCGCGCGCGTCGTTGTTGAGGAAAGCGAGCACGTCGCCCGTGGCGTACTCGACACCGAGGTTGCAGCCGCCCGCGAACCCGAGGTTCCGGTCGTCCTTGACGACCTTGACCCAGGGCAGCCCGGACAGTTCCGACTTCAGCCGTGCGGTGTCGTGCGCCTCGTTGTCGACGACGATCACCTGGAGCAGCTCGGCGGGGTAGTCCACCTCGGCCAGGCCGCGCACACAGGTGATGGTGTCCTCAGCGCCGCGGTAGTTGACGACGACGACGGAGACGACGGGCAGAGATGCTCGATCCACGCGCTAAGCCTGCCTCATCACTCTGCGCGCCCGCAGTGTGGTTGCACAGATCAGCAGCATCAAGACAGCAACCGGTACCCCGAACACCCATTCGCCGGACCAGTCGTTGCGCTCGGCGAGCAACGGCCGCATCACCGGATGGCGCAGCACGGTGGCCGGACCAGGCTGCATGCGCTTGTCCTGCTCGCCCAGCACCACGATCCGCGGCTCCGCACCGTCCGGGCAGGTGATGTGGTGCGCGAACGCGGGGTTGTCCGGCCCCGGCAGCTCATCGACGCTCCTGATCACGCACGTCTCGGGCGTGCCGAGCACGTCCATCAACGCGCGGTGACCGTCGCTGACCAGCACCGCCGTTCCGGGAATCACCACCATGAACGCGGGCAGCACCAGCCACGGCACGAGCTTGCCGACACCCCACGCGAACGCGAGCGACGCCAGGCAGCACGGGATCAGCACCACCAGCTGGTAGCGCTCCGGCACGACCGCGCCCAGCACGACCGCGGCGGCGATCGCGGTGAGCCCGATCACCATGAGTGGTATAGGTCGCCTCATCGCTGTGAGGACGCCCACGACCCAGGGGAGGTTGGTCTGGACACCTCAGCCTCGCGTGAGGAGCTTCACCCGCAACGTGAGACCGGCCTTCAACACCAACCGGAACGGCGCCCACAACACACCCTGATGCCGATCGGCGAGGTACCGGTAGGCGCTGCGGTGGTGCTCACGCAGCATCCGGTCGCTCGACCGCGCCGTCGAGTGGCCACCGATGTGCGTGACCTCCGCGTCCGGCACGTAGACGTTCTGCCAGCCGGCCTTGCCGACCCGCTCGCCGAGGTCCACGTCCTCGAAGTACATGAAGTAGCGCTCGTCGAAGCCCTTGACGGAGTCGAACGCCTCGCGCCGCATCAGGAAACAGCTGCCGGACAGCCACCCCGCGGTCCGCTCGACCGGCGCCTTCTCCTGCCGATACGCACGCGTCCACGGGTTCGACTTCCACACCGCGCCGAACACCGCATGCCCGACCCCGCGCCCGAACGACGGCAACAACCGAGCCGACGGGTAGACCTCACCGTTGGGCTCCCGGATCAGCGGCCCGAACATCCCGCCACGCGGCCAGCGCGCGGCGGCCTCGATCATCGTGTCGATGCTGCCGGGCGCGAACTCGATGTCGGGGTTGGAGATCAGCACCCAGCCGACGTCCTGCCCCAGCGCCGCCACCCCGCGGTTCGCCCCGCCGCCGTAGCCGAGGTTGCCCCCGGTCGGCAGGAACGTGACGTGCGGGCGCTCCGCGGCGACCTTCTCCGGCACACCGTCCGTGGAACCGTTGTCGGCGAGGATCACCTGCACCGAGCGGGTGGTCGCCTTCGCAAGGGTGTCAACGAACGGTTCCAGCGTCTCGCCCGGCGAGTACGTGACCGTCACGACACCAAGTCCGTCGCCGTAGTTCACGCGCGTCAGGGTAGTCAGCGGCGGCGGCGCACCAGCGCCGCCCTCTCGTACGCCAGCCGGTGCCGCTCCGCGCTGACCGCCCACGAGAAGTCCTTCGCCCGCTGCTGCCCCGACGCCGCGAGCGACGCCCGCCGCGCCGGGTCGTCCAAAAGATCGGCGATCGCGGCTGCGATGTCACCCGCTCCGACACCGCAGTACGCGACCGCCTCACCACCGACTTCCGGCAGCGACAGTCTTCGGGTGGTCAGCACGCAGGCGCCGCACGCCATGGCTTCGAGCACCGGCAGGCCGAAGCCCTCGCCGAGCGACGGGTAGGCGACCAGCTCGGCGCCGCCGAGGAAGCCCGCGAGCTGCTCGAACGGCAGGTAACCCGCGCGGATCACGCGGATGCGGTGCGGCACGGAGTCGAGCGCTCGTTCTACCTGGCCGTCCCAGCCGGGCTGGCCGGCGAGCACCAGTGCGGGCGGGTTGGCGCGGCCGACCATGGCCTGGGCGAAGCCGCGGATCAGGGCCGGGACGTTCTTGCGCGGCTCCAGCGCGCCGAGGAATGCCACGTAAGGCGTGTCCCCCAACGACATCGTCCGCCGGACCGCCATCACCTCGTCGGGCGACGGCGGGTGGAAGCGTTCGGTGTCGACGCCGTGTTGCGCGATGTGCAGCACGCGGCGTTCGGCCCCGGCGACGCGCACCAGTTCGTCCGCGGTCGCCTGGGACGGCACCACGCACAGTTCGGCGCGCTTCAGCGAGGCGCGCGTCCACGTGCGGAAGAAGCGCGCCTTCACCGACGAGTGCAGCACCGGGTCGGTGAAGAACGTGGCGTCGTGCAGCGTCACGACAGAAGCGGCCTTGCTGGCCAACGGAAGCGTGTAGTGCGGCGAGTGCACGACGTCGATGCCCATCGTGCGGATCAGCCGCGGCAACGTCGTCTGCTCCCAGGCCAGCCGCGCTGTCCTGGTGGCCACGGCGTCGGCGGCTCGCACTACGCGGGCGTTCGGCGCGATCTTGGTGAACAGCTCTTCATCGCGCGGCTGGCACACGACGGACAGCTTGGCGCCGTCGGCATCCAGCGCCGCGACGAGCGAATCCACGTAACGGCCGACGCCACCTCGGTCTGCTGGGACCGCGGTGGCGTCGATCAGCACGCTGGGTTCGACAGTCGACACGATCAGCTAGCGTAATGTCATTTGCTAATGCGTTAAGCGGGAATGCGCCAATCCGGTCGTTACATGTGTGTGTCCCAGACACCCAGCGCTGTCTTTTCCCAGGTGAACTCACTCGCGCGGGTGATCCCGGCCACGACGGTGTGATCAGGATCCGCCCAGACGGCCCGCAATCCTTCCGTCAAAGACGCCAGATCGCCCCGCCGCACGACGGTGCCCGCGCCGCCCGCGACCTCCACCAGAGCCGGGTCGTCGGAGTGCACGACGGGCACGCCCGCGGCCATCGCCTCGAGCACCGGCAGCCCGAACCCCTCGGCCAGGCTCGGTGCGGCGAGCACCGTCGCGCCGGCCAGCACCGAGGCGAGCCGCTGGTCAGAGACCTTGCCGAGCAACGTCACGTGTTCAGAGCGCAGATCAACACCGCCCCAGCCCTGCGGACCGACCACGACCAGCGGGATCTTCAACCGCTCGGTGGCGCGCACCAGCAGCGAGAAACCCTTGCGCGGCTCGATCGTGCCGATGGCGAGCACGTACCGTTCGGGAAGATCGGCCGGCTTCTCGCCGACGAGCCTCGTGACACCGTTGGGCACGACGTGGACAGGAACTTCCACCCGCACTTGCTCGCTCAGTTGATCGGCCACGGCTCGCGTCGGCACCACCAGCGCCCGTGCCTGCCTGGCGGCCTTCGAGATGACCTTGCGATGCCACGCGACCCCGCGCGGCGTCAGCGTTTCCGGATGCGTCCACGGCACCACGTCGTGCACGGTGACGACCGCGCCCGGCAGCGGGGCCAGCGGCGTCGGGGCGTGCACGTGCGGGCCGAGCCTCGGCGGCAGTCCGCGTTCCCACAACGCCACCAGTGCCCGTCGCGGCACCCTGATCACGCGATCCGCGTTGGCGGTCGCCGCGCTGGTCACGGACCAGCCGTCCGGCGCGTTCTGGGCCAACGCCCGGAGCAGTTCCGCCGTGTAGCGGCCGGTGCCGCCGGGGACGGGTGCGTTGAGTTGCTCGGTCAGGACTACTAGCTCGGGCACGTCGCGTACCGTCTCACGCCGTGTCGGCACTCAGCACCGTGGTGGTCGTGACGTGGCGGGGCCGTGACCACATCACGGCGTGCCTGGACGCCCTCGCGGCCCAGAAGAGTCCACATAGGACGATCGTGGTCGACAACGCGTCCGACGACGGCACAGCCGCGCTGATCAGCGGACACGGCAGCGAACCCGAGGTCGTCCGGCTGCCGCGCAACCGCGGCTACGCGGGTGGGCTCGCCGCCGTGCTCGACCGGATCGACACCCCGTACGTCGCGTGGCTCAACGACGACGCGGTACCGGACCCGTCCTGGCTGGCCGAGCTGGAGAGCGCTCTCGAAGCCGACTCCGGCGCGGCCGCCGCCACCTCGTCGATCCTGCTGACGGACGGCTCGACGCAGTCCGTCGGCGTGGCGCTGACGGCGGACGGCTACGGCAAGGACGTCGTGCTCGCCGGACGTGAGGTGTTCGGGTTCTGCGGTGGTGCCGCGCTGCTGCGAACGTCCGAACTGCGGGCCGCGGGTGGCGTCCCGGACGGCTTCTTCTGTTACTACGAGGACACCGACACGGCCTGGCGGTTGCGGCTGGCGGGGCACCGGGTGATCTCCGTCGGACCGGCGCGGGTGCGGCACCGGCACGGCGCCAGCACGCGGCCGGGTTCGGCGCTCTTCCACCGCTGGAACGAGCGCAACCGGTTGCTGATGCTGTTGCGCTGCGCCCCGTTCTCGGTGGCCGTGCGCGAACTCGCACGGTTCCTGGTGATCACGGCGCTGCTGCCGGTCCGCAAGGACGTGCCGGACGCGGCCAACTTCAAGCTCGGGCTGCGGCTGAGGGTGCTCGGCGAGGTGCTGATCAGGATGCCGGCGACGCTCGTCCAACGGCTCGTGATCGGCACGCGGTCGAAGGTCGCCCGCCGCGTCGTGTGGAGCGACTGGTCAGGCCGCTAGGCCCCTCACATGTCTCCGCTGAGCCGCTGTGAAAGTGAATTCCGCGTTTGCCGGTGGTTCGAGACGGTCGGGATCACACCCGGCTGCACGACTTGAGTGATCTCCGCGTCATCTGCGGGGCCTGACTGCACGGGCATCGGCTGGGTCGGCATGTGCTGACCCGGCACGTGCTGGGGCGGTCGCGGCGCGGACTGCTGCCCCATCTGGTGGGGGTTGAGGATCATGGTCGAGTCCGGGTCCCGGCGCGGGTCCATGGCGTTGACCAGCGTGCGAGGGATCTGTTGCGTGTCGGACGAGTCCATTGGCGACGTCATGTTGTCCGGCGTCACGATGTTCCGCCCACGTGCGCGGGCGCGGGCGAGCATGGCGTCGGCCCGGTCGCGGGGGTCCATGTCGGATTTAGCTCCTTGCCGGGACCAGATCCCGTATGACGATCTGCTTCGTGTCAGAGTATTCCGTCGAACGGCTTGCCGTAACGCGGAGGAGGAAAAAGGTGCACGGCGTCGAAGCTGTGGTGCTGGTCGGGGGCAAGGGCACCCGTCTTCGCCCGCTGACCCTGTCCGCTCCCAAACCCATGCTCCCGACCGCGGGGGTGCCATTTTTGACGCACCTGCTGTCGCGGATCAAGGAGGTCGGCATCACTCACGTGGTGCTCGGCACGTCCTACAAGGCCGAAGTCTTCGAGGAGTACTTCGGTGACGGATCGAGGCTCGGGCTCGAACTCGAGTACGTGGTCGAGGAGGTCCCGCTCGACACGGCGGGGGCCATCCGCAACGTGGCCGACAAGCTGCGCGAACCCGACGTGATGGTCTTCAACGGCGACATCCTGTCGGGCGTCGACCTGACGGGGATCGTCGACACGCACCGCAAGCACGAGGCGGACGTGACGCTGCACCTGGTGAAGGTCGCGGACCCGCGGGCGTTCGGCTGCGTGCCGACGGACGACGAGGGGCGCGTGCAGGCGTTCCTGGAGAAGACCGAGAACCCGCCGACCGACCAGATCAACGCCGGTTGCTACGTGTTCCGGCGCGAGGTGATCGACGCGATTCCGGCCGGTCGCCCGGTGTCGGTGGAACGCGAGACGTTCCCCGGCCTGCTGGAGGCGGGAAAGCGGCTCCAGGGCCACGTCGACGCCACCTACTGGCTGGACCTGGGCAAGCCGGAGGCGTTCGTGCAGGGCTCGGCGGACCTCGTCCGTGGTGTCGCGCCTTCCGCGGCCGTTGCGCAGCCCGGTGACTTCCTGGTGCTCGAAGGCTCCGCGGTGCACGAAGGTGCGACGGTGCGCGGCGGTTCGGCGGTCGGTGCGAACTGCACGGTCGCCGAGGGCGCGGTGCTCGACGGCGCGATCCTGTTCGACGGCGCGGTCGTCGGCGAGAACGCGATCGTGGAACGCTCGATCGTCGGTGCCGGTGCCCTGGTGCAGGCCGGCGCGGTGTTGCGCGATGCCGTGGTCGGCGACTCGGCCGTGATCGGTGCGCGCTGCGAGCTGATCGGTGGAGCGCGGGTCTGGCCGGGTGTGGTGCTGCCCGAGGCCGGCGTGCGCTTCTCGACGGATGCCTAACAGATCCTGGACACCACCGTTCCCGCTCGACTTGGGCGCGGTGCTCGGATCGTTGCGCCGCGGGCCAGGTGACCCGTCCTTCAGCACGGAGGGCGGCATCTGGTTCGCGGCGAACACCCCGTGCGGCCCCGGCACGTTGCACGTCAGACGGACCGACACGGTCGAAGCCGAAGCATGGGGCGACGGCGGGCAGTGGCTGCTGGACGGCCTGCCCGCCCTGCTCGGCGCGGACGACCCGGTGGACGAGTTCGTCGCCCACCACCCGGTCATCGCCGAGTCCCGCCGCCAACGACCAGGCCTGCGGCTCGGTTCGACCGGCCGCGTCTGGGACCTGCTGTTCGCCTCGATCCTGGAGCAGAAGGTCACTGGCACCGAAGCGTTCCGGACGTGGCGCGAACTGGGCCGCCGCTTCGGTGAGCCCGCTCCCGGACCGTTGCCGCTCAAGGTCCCGCCGACGCCGCACAAGCTGCTCAGCCTGCAGGACTGGGAATGGCACCAGTGCGGCCTCGACGGCGCCCGCCGCCGCACGTTGATCAACGCCGCTCAGGTCGCGCACCGGCTGGAGAAAGCCGCCGAGATGCGCAGCCGGGAGCTGCTCGAGAAGGTGCCCGGCATCGGTGTGTGGACGTCCGCCGAGGTGGCGCAACGGTCGTGGGGCGACCCGGATGCCGTCAGCGTCGGCGACTACCACGTCGCCAAGAACGTCACGTGGGCGTTGACCGGCACGCCCGGCGATGACGACGGCATGATGGAGCTGCTGGAGCCCTACAAGCCCCAGCGCCACCGCGCGGTCATGTACCTGGAGGCCGCGGGCATGCGGCGCCCACGCCGAGCCCCAAGATTCTCGCCCCGCGACTACCGCAAGTTCTAACGCCCCTGGCGGGTTCGGGCGTCTGCAAGTACCACCAACCCATGATCAAACCGCCTGTAACCACACCCAACCTGTTCGGCGCTCGCCGAACAGGTTGGGTGTGGTTACAGGCCTGTTGATGTTGAGTTGGTGGTACTTGCAGACGCCATCAGCAGTTAGCGGAGGCGGGCCAGCGCCGACTCGATCAACGGGTGCAGGTCGTCCACGTTGTCCGGCAACGAGTCCAGCGGCCACCACTGCAGGTCCACCGACTCAGCTGACCGAACCGGCTGCGCCCCGACCGGCGCCCGCACCAGGAACCGCACGTCGAAGTGCCGCGTCGGCTTCCCGAGCGAGCACGTGATCGGGTGCACGTCGAGGTGGATCGGCGTCGGCTCGATGCGCAGCCCGCGCATGCCGGACTCCTCGGTCGCCTCGCGCAACGCGGCGGCGGCCAGCGAGACGTCCTCGGGCTCGCAGTGGCCGCCCAGCTGGAGCCACCGGCCCACGCGCGGGTGCAGCGTCAGCAACGCGTGCTCCGCGGTGGCGTCCAGAACGAGCGCAGAGGCTGTCAGGTGCCCCGGCTCGCAGGAACGCCGGCAGGCGTCCTCACGGGCCGCCAGGAAGCCCAGGTAGGCCTCCTTCAGCGCGTCCTGTCCGGTGAAGCGGCTCAGCGTCGAGACCGCGTCGGCGTGCAGTGTCACAGCTCGATCAGCCCTTCCAGCGGCTCGCGCGGCGTCAGCGGCTCGGTCGGGTGCCCGACCGCCACGGCGCCCAGCGGCTCCCAGTCCTGCGGAACACCCAGCACGGAACGCACGAGGTCCGCGCAGAAGATCGTCGACGACACCCAGCACGAGCCGAGGCCCTCGGCGGCCAGCGCCACCAGCAGGCCCTGCACGGCGGCGCCACCGGCGACCGTGAACATCGTCTTCTCGGCATCGGCGCGGCGGTCGTCGGGATAAGTGTGCGCACCCTCGCGGACCAGGAACGGCACCACGATCTCCGGCGCCTCCACCAGCAGGTCACCCCGCCGCAGCCGGCGCGCGATCTGCTCCTCGGTGAACCCGTCGCCGCGCAGGTCGGACGTCCACTGCTCGCGCATCGCCCGCAGCAGTTCCTCGCGCTTCTCCCGCACCAGCACGAACCGCAGCGGCTTCGTGTGGTGCGGCGCGGGCGCGGTCAACGCCGCACCGACGGCCCTGCGCAGCACCGCGAGATCGACGGGCTCGGAAGAGTAGAACCGCACGGACTTCCGCATCAGCACGGCCTCGGCGCGGCCCTGGGCCAGCGCCTCCTCGGTGCCGAGCCGGAACAGGTCCTCCTCGGTCGGCCGGACCAGGTCGCGGGCCGTGGAGCCGTCGTCGACCACCTCGAACCCGCGCAGCACCGCCACCGGCACCGCGCCGAGCTTGCCCTTCACGAGGTCGGCGGCCGACGCGATCTCGTCGGCGACCGCGACCATCGTCACCGCGAGCTCGTTGCCGTGCTCGTCGACAGCGCCCGCGTAGTCGTGCAGCACGCGGATGCCGGACGAGCCGATCGCGGCGTCGGTCTGCCCGATCCGCCACGCGCGGCCCATCGTGTCCGTGACGACCACGGCGACCTCGACGCCGAGCAGCCCCTTCAACGCGCCGCGCAACGCCGCCGCAGACCCGTCCGGATCCACAGGGAGCAGCGCGATCTCGTCGCCGGCCACGTTCGAGGCGTCGACACCGGACGCGGCCTGCACGATGCCGAGCTTGTTCTCGGTGATCAGCGTGCGCATCTTGCGGGCGATCACCCGCACCGACTCCGCGTCGACGTGCTCGCGCCGGATCCGGTCCCGTTCCTCCGGGTCGGAGGGCACGCGGACCAGCCGGCCCTCCACTTTGGACAGGATCTTGGACGTGACGATCAGCACGTCGCCGTCGCGCAGCCAGGGCGCGGCCGTCGCGATCGCGCCGGCCAGATCGTCGCCGGGGCGAAATTCCGGCAGGCCGGAAACCGGCAGCAGCTCCAGCGCCGCCGCGGCGTGATCAGTCAACTTCGACTCCGGCCAGTTCCAGCGCGGCACGGGCCATCTGCGCCGTGGCGTCCACATCGGACATCAGCAGCGGAACCGCGCGCACCGCGACACCGGGCACATCGGCGCGGTCGCCGGTGTGCACCAGCCACGCGTCCAGGATGCCGTCCTCCGAGCACTTGCGAGAGCCGTAGAGCCGTCCGACGGCCTCGGCGGAGGTCTCCACGCCGATCGCGTCCAGACAGGCGTCGGCCATGCCCCGCAACGGTTTCCCGCCGATGATGGGGGACAGGCCCACGACGCCGGCCTCGGTCTTGCGCAACGCGTCGCGCACGCCGGGGATGTTCAGGATCGTGCCGACGCTCACCACGGGGTTGGACGGCGCCAGGATCACCGCGTCCGCCTCGGCGATCGCGTCCAGCACGCCGGGCCCCGCGGTGGCGGTCTCGGCTCCCACGAACGCGAACGACAGCGCGGGCAGCGCGGCCCGGTGCTTGACCCACCACTCCTGGAAGTGGATCGCCTTCGTCTCGCCGTCCAGCTCGACGACGACGTGCGTCTCCACGCGGTCGTCGGACATCGGCAGCAGTCGCACGCCCGGCTTCCACCGGTCGCACAGCGCCTCGGTCACGGCCGACAGCGGGTAACCGGCGCGCAGCATTCTGGTGCGGACCAGGTGCGTGGCCATGTCGCGGTCGCCGAGCCCGAACCACGACGGCTCGGCGCCGTACGCGGCCAGCTCCTCCTTGACGGTCCACGACTCACCCGCGCGGCCC
The DNA here is from genome assembly GCF_033949945.1 of Lentzea miocenica. Taxonomy (NCBI): domain Bacteria; kingdom Bacillati; phylum Actinomycetota; class Actinomycetes; order Pseudonocardiales; family Pseudonocardiaceae; genus Lentzea; species Lentzea miocenica. The sequence goes on along the minus strand of NZ_JAXAVW010000021.1, from coordinate 122,682 downwards.
CAGCCGCGTTCGGTGTCGATGCCGCCACCCAGCGTGTACATGCAGGTGTCGAGGTCGGGCGTGATGCGCAGTCCGTGCATCCACACGTCATCGCCGGTGTTGACCACCGCGGTGACGTCCGACCCGAGTGCTTTGAGTCCCTGGAGGAACTTCGCCCCGCCGACCCCGCCGACCAGTGCTACGACCTTCACGCCGTCCCATGCTTCCACAGCGGCCCGGCAGGCCTACAGGTAGCGCCAGAACATGAAGGCGATGGCACCGCCACCGGCCGAGCTCGGGTCGCCTCCGATGAGCTCGAACACCCAGGTCGCCGCCTGGAAGAACAACCTGTTGACCTCGGAGAAGCCGATCAGCACGGCGAACAGGATCAGCGGCGCCCACGGCCGGGCCTTCGCGCCGAACTGCTGCGCCTGGTACGACATGAACGGCTCCAAAACACCCCAGCCGTCCAAACCGGGAATCGGCAGGATGTTCAGCACGAACGCGATCACCTGCAACAAAGCAAGGTACGAAATTGCGGCGGCGAGCGCGGCCGGCGGCGAGAAGAGCGTGACGACCAACGCGAGCAGCACACCGATGACGAGGTTCGCGACCGGTCCCGCGAGTGAGACCAACGACTCGATCTTCTTCGACCGCAGCGCGTGGTGGTTGATCCACACTGCGCCGCCCGGCAGCGGGATTCCGCCGAACGCGAGCAGCACCAGCGGCAGCACGATGCTCAGCACAGGGTCGGTGTAACGGCGGATGTCGAGGGTCAGATAACCCTTGTCACGTACCGAAAAATCGCCGCCCTTGTACGCGACGGCGGCGTGCCCGAACTCGTGCAGGCACAGCGTCACCGCCCACCCGGCGAGTACGAAGAGGATGGTGCCCGAGATGATGGCGACGTCACCTTCGAGCAGGGTGAGTGCCCCTCCCGCGGCTGTTGCCGCGAGCAGGCCGAGGAACAGTGGACTGGGGCGCACCGCTGATCGCTTCACCCCACCAGTGTGGCGTGTCGGCTGGCGTCGTGGGCCGTTCGGGGACCCGTTGCGACACCTGAATCACTGTCTGTGCTGCCAGTCAAGGTTTTTGCGGCCATCCGCGCGAATATCCCCCGACGTGTGGACTCCGCTTGACCGCCCGCTGTGACGCAGGTGTAATCACATCGGTGTCATTCGTCGTTGTGGGAACGGCGACTGGCGTCCGCCAACCGGGGAGAGCGGAAGGCGAGGAGGCGGACGAAATGCAGGAATTCGAAGAGCTCGAAGAAGATCACGTCACGCAGCCGGTCGTACAGGGCGAGCTGTCGTACCTGTTCGACCCTGCCGACGAGCAGGACTGGCAGGAGCGCGCGCTTTGCGCACAGACCGATCCCGAGGCGTTCTTCCCCGAAAAGGGTGGTTCGACGCGGGAGGCCAAGCGCATCTGCCTGGGCTGCGAGGTGCGTTCGGAGTGCCTTGAGTACGCACTCCAGCACGACGAACGCTTCGGCATCTGGGGCGGTCTCTCGGAGAGAGAGCGTCGCAAACTGAAGAAGCGAGCCGTCTAGTCGGACAGAAGCGTGATCTTTCTGCCTTAACTTGAGGACGTGACAAGTCCTCACCCGAGGCTCCGGACCGCGCCGGTGCTGTGCGTCCTGGTCTGCCACGACGGTGACCAGTGGCTCAGCACGGCGCTGTCCGCCTTGCGGCGTCAGCGAATTCGTCCTCGGCACGTGATCGCGGTCGACACCGGATCAACCGACCGAACGGCAAAGGTGCTGGCAGAGGCCGGAGATCTGCTGGACGGCGTGCTGACCGTGCCCCGCGGCACCGGTTTCGGCACCGCCGTGCGGCTCGGCGTCGAGCACGCTGTCGAACGGTGGGGCGACCCCGGCAAGTGGCTGTGGTTGCTGCACGACGACAGCGCGCCCGAACCCGACTGCCTGGCCGCCCTGCTGACCGCGGCCGAGGTGTCGCCGTCGGCTGCCGTGCTGGGTCCGCTGTGCCTCGATTGGGTGGATTCTCGTCTGGTCGTCGAGGCAGGTTTGTCGACCGATTCTTCAGGACATCGACAGACTGGCTTGTCGTCCGCGGAGCATTCCGCGTCGTTCCAGCAGAGCACCGAGGTCCTCGCCGTCTCGTCGGCGGGATCGTTGATCCGGCGTGAGGTCTGGCACGCGCTCGGCGGTTACGACGAGGCGATGCCGCTGCTGCGCGACGACGTCGACTTCGGCTGGCGCGCTAATCGCGCGGGTCATTTGGTCCTGTGCGTACCGGTCGCACGCATGCGTCATGCGCGCGCCGCGACTAAAAGCATGCGTCGTTTGGATGCGGCCATGGCGCGCCCAGGCCCGTCATTTCGTGGCGTCGACCGCGCGCACGGCATGCGTACATTCTTGGTCAATTGTTCAAGTACCTCGTTCCTCATCGGACTACCGCGACTGCTCTTTCTGTCGCTGCTGCGCGCCCTTGGCTTCTTGTTCCTCCGGCGTTTCGCGGACGCACACGCCGAAGTGGGAGCCGCCCGCTACCTCCTGACCAGAGGCCGCCTGCTCGAAGGCCGCCGCGCGCGCCGCGGTTCCGCCGTCGTGCGCGGCCTCTTCACCAGCAGACTCACCAGATTCCGCAACGCACTGCGCGCCGGCGCGACGTTCCTGATCCGCCGCCGCCTGGAAGCCGACGCCGCGCTGGGTCGTTTGCCCGCAACCGATGCCAGTTCGACGTGGCTCGAACCGTCCGAAGTGGACTCCCGCGCGTTCGGTCCCGCCGCCCTGCCCGCCGGTGCCTCCCGCGGCCGCCCGCGCGTCGCGGGTCTGCGCCGTCCCGCTGTCGTCGTTCCCGTCGACGCCGCCCTGCCCGGCGCTCTTCGTCCGGCGCCGAAGCCGCGTCCTTCGCCTGGACCTCGCGGCGCCTCGCCCGGCATGGTCTTCGTCGAGGTCGACCAGTCGCGGGTGCTTCGGTCCTTGTTGCTGGCGCCGCCGGTGCTGCTGTTGTTGTCGCTGTCCGCTGTCGCGGTGGTGGCGAACTGGTCCCGTCTGGGCCTCTCGCTCGCGGGTGGGCGGCTGCTCCCCGTCGGCTCGGCCGGGTCGGTCTGGTCGACGTATCTGGCGTCCTGGCACCCGGTGGCCGGCGGCACCGCGGCTCCCGCTCCTGCCGCGTTGGCTGTTCTCGGGCTGATACCCGGCGGTCCGTCGTTCGCCGTCGCCTTGCTGTTGCTCGGCGATATCCCCCTCGCGGCGTTGTCCGCCTACATCGCGTCACGCGGCATGCGCGTGCGGCGTTCCGTGCGCGCGGTGGTGGCGGCGTTCTACGGGTTGCTGCCCGTTGCCACTACGGCCGTGGCCGAGGGACGTTTGGACGTCGTCGTCGTCCACGTCGTGACACCCGTGGTGTTCGCAGGCGTGTACGCGGTGTTGCGCGCTTCTTCCACCCACGCGTGGCTGCCGATGGCTTCGGGTACCGCGATCGGCGTCGCGGTGTTGGGCGCCTTCTCGCCGTTGACCCACGTCGTGACGATCGTGGGCGCGCTGGCCGGGTTCGTCGCGGTGTCCGGCGGGGCTCGGCGGATCGCCGCCCTGTTCGCCATCGTGTTGCTGCCGATGGCCTTGTTGTTGCCCTGGCCTGCGGTTTTGTTGCAGCACCCGGAGATGGTGCTGAACGGCCTCGGCGCCGCGTTCGAGTCGCCGCCGCCGAACCTGATCGTGTGCTCGGTGTTCGTGGCCGCCGCGTTCGCCGCTGCTGTGCTGCGGCCCAGCGCTGCGATGTTGCCGGGGCTGTTGGTGATCGTGCTGGCCATTGGCTCGTTGGCCGCGGTGGTTGCCGTCAAGGCTTGGCCCGGGACGCCGTTGGTTCTCTTGGCGTGGGGGCTGGTGTACGTGGTGCTGGCCGGGTGTCAGCGCGGGGTGGCGCCCGGGGTGGCTGGGCAGGTTCGGGTTCGCCGGGCTGTGTACGTCGTTGGTGTTGTGACGTTGGTCAGTCTCGGGGTGGCCGGGTTCCTGGATCTTCGGGCTGGGCCGTTGAAGGCTGACGGCGGGGTTCAGTTGTCGGAGTCGTTGACGGCCGAGTTGGACCGGACCGGGCGGTCCGTGTTGATCCTTGGCGGTCCGGTTCGGCAGGTGGCTGGGCGGATGCCCGCGTTCGGCGACGACGACCTGGTGCCGACTGTCTCGTCGCCTGCTCGGCTTCGGCGGTGGAACACGTCGTTGCTCGAAGGGGCGCCCGCGGTGGTGAAGACGACGCTGGCTCAGGCGGCTTCGTCCGGGGTGTCGTTCGTGGTGTTGCCGTCTGAGGAGGTGGCGTCGCGGATTCGTTCTGCCGCGGGGGAGTTGGTGTCCGTGGCGCCGGCGGCTTCTGATGGGCGGCCGGTTTTGCGGTTGCGGTTGGCTGCGGACACCGGGGTTTTGCTGGGGCCCGACCTGGCTCGGCGGGCTCGTACTGGTGGGGAGCCTCCTGCCGAGTTGGCTGCTGCCGGGGTTTCGCCGGTGAATCTTTCGTTGCCGGATGTGGCGGTGAAGGTTTCTGCTGGTGGGGAGGGGCGGGTTCTCGTTCTTGCCGCTGAGGACGAGCCTGGGTGGACGGTTTCGGTGGATGGGGTTCGGGTTCCGGTCGTGCGGGCTTGGGGGCATTTGGTCGGGGTGCCGTTGCCGTCGGGTGGGGCTGAGGTCCGGGTTGAGATGGCTTCTACGTTGAGGGACTTTTTGTTGTTGGCTCAGGCGGCTGCGGCGTTGTTCACGTTGTTGACCGCTGTGCCTAGTCGGCGGCGTTCGCCTGGTGCGTAGGTGGTTGGGTTGCGGGCGGCGAGTCCTGTTGCGTGCTTTCCCTGGGGGACTCCGTCCCCCAGACCCCCTGCCAATCTGATCAGGGGGTACCACGCCACGTGCGGGTTGATGGCACGCCTGTTGCTTTGGGCGGCTGCCGGTTGCGTAGGCGTGCGGATCTGGTGACGGGGACCCCCACCGGAACCACACGAGAAAGCCAAATCCAAGCGCCTCGGCTTCGCCATTGGCGGCGTGACCCCCAAGCCGCGGCCGTTGCCCGGCAGTCCTGTCCGGCCTCAGCCCGGCCCGGCGGCCCAGCCCGGCCGCTTCCTCGGTTCTGGCCAGCCTTCAGCCGTTGTGTTGCCCAGCCGGTGTGAGAGCCGCCACGCTCGTGAAGGTGGCGGAGGGTGTTAGCCCTCGTCGACGACGTCCGGGTCCAGGCCCAGGTAGTTGGCGATCTGTTCCACGAGGACGTCGTGGACGAGGTCGGCCAGGTCGGCGCCGTCCTTGGCGCGGGCTTCCAGGGGGCGGCGGTACAGGACGATGCGGGCTCGGTTGTCCGAGCCTGGGGGGAGTAGGCGGGCCAGAGGGACGTTGCCGTCTTCCACTACGCCGTCTTCGCCTTCGACCTGCACGTCCGGGACGTCGTCCACGGCCACGTCTAGTTGGGTGAGCTCGGTTCGCCAGCGGGCTTCGATGGGTTCCAGGGCCTCGATGACCAGGGCGTCGAAGCGTTCGGCGCGGGATCGGGCCGCTGGGAGGGTGGCTGGGTAGAGCGGGCCGCGGAGGCCGCGGCCGTGTCGGTCGCGGTTGCGCCTGCGCGGCGAGTCCTGCCGCCGTGAACCCCGTGCCATCACCACAACAGCGCAGCCTAGTTGCTGCTGCCTGGGAGCAAACACAGCGTGCCTCACACACAGCCTCCCGTGGACGCGCTATCGTCCCCGATCGTGCGGAGCGTGAGACGGTGCTCGCGAACCGGGTGTGCTAACCCGGCTGTCGCCACGCTCACCTACGCCTATGCGGACTCCACCGCGGTCGTCGGGCCGCTTGCCACGTACTCCGAACCGCACAGTTACGACCTGTGCGAGGAGCACGCGTTGCGGCTCACGGCGCCGCGCGGGTGGGAGGTCGTGAGGCATCAGGGTGAGTTCGCGGCGCCCGAGCCGACGGTGGATGATCTGACGGCCCTGGCTGAGGCCGTTCGTGAGGCTGGGCGGGCTGATGTCGCGCCCAAGATGCCCGATGTGCCCATCGGCTCTCAGAGGCGTGGCCACCTGCGCGTATTGCCTGATCCGCACGAGGACTGAACGACCACACGCATCACTAATCCTCTCGCCGGTAGGCTGCCCGGGCAGTGGCCGTCAAGAGCGAGTTTCATGGGAGTGTGCGGCGTGCGTGACCTGTCCGGCATCGTCAAGGCGTACGACATCCGCGGGGTGGTCGGCGAACAGCTGGACGCCGGCTTGGTTCGCGACTTCGGCGCCGCCTTCGCGCGGTTGGTCGGTGGACCCACGATCGTGATCGGCCACGACATGCGCGACTCCTCGCCGGGGCTCTCCAGGGCTTTCGCCGAGGGTGCTCAGGCGCAGGGCGTGAACGTCATCAGCATCGGCCTGGCCAGCACGGACATGCTCTACTTCGCGTCCGGCAAGCTGGACCTCCCCGGTGCCATGTTCACCGCGAGCCACAACCCGGCGCAGTACAACGGCATCAAGCTGTGCCGCGCGGGTGCCTCGCCGGTTGGCCAGGACACCGGTCTCGCGCAGATCCGCCAGGACGCCGAGAACCAGGTTCCGGACGCGGAAGGCGTCGAGCCCGGCACGTTCGAAGAGCGCAACATGCTCGTGGACTACGCGGCGTACCTGAACCAGCTGGTCGACCTGAAGAACATCCGCCCGCTCAAGATCGTGGTGGACGCGGGCAACGGCATGGGTGGCTACACGGTGCCGCAGGTCTTCGAGGGCCTGCCCATCGAGGTCATCCCCATGTACTTCGAGCTCGACGGCAGCTTCCCGAACCACGAGGCGAACCCGCTCGACCCCAAGAACATCGTGGACCTCCAGGCCCGCACCAAGGCAGAAGGTGCCGACGCCGGTGTCGCGTTCGACGGCGACGCGGACCGCTGCTTCGTCGTGGACGAGAACGGCGACCCGGTCAGCCCGTCCGCGATCACGGCGCTGGTCGCGGTGCGCGAGCTGGCCAAGGACCCCGGCGGCACGATCATCCACAACCTGATCACCTCGCACGCCGTGCCGGAGATCGTCACCGAGCACGGTGGCAAGCCCGTGCGCACGCGCGTCGGCCACTCGTTCATCAAGGAGGAGATGGCCAAGACCGGCGCCATCTTCGGTGGCGAGCACTCCGCGCACTACTACTTCCGCGACTTCTGGCGCGCGGACACCGGCATGCTGGCCGCGCTGCACGTGCTGGCCGCGCTGGGCGAGCAGGACGGTCCTTTGTCGACGCTGACCGAGGTCTACAACCGCTACGCCGCCTCCGGTGAGATCAACTCCACGGTTGCCGACCAGCAGGGCCGCATCGCCGCGATCAAGGAGGCGTACGGTTCGAAGGACGGCGTCACGATCGACGAGCTGGACGGTCTCACCGTGCAGCTGGCAGACGGGTCGTGGTTCAACCTGCGGGCCTCGAACACCGAGCCGCTGCTGCGCCTGAACGTCGAAGCCGCCACCCCCGAGGCCGTCGTCGCGCTGAGCGACGAGGTCCTCGCGATCGTGCGGGCCTGAGGAGAGAACACCGTGGCCGTCAAGCTCGAAGAGCAGTTGCTGGAGATCCTCGCCTGCCCGTGCCCCGAGCACGCGCCGCTGCAGCTCGGGACGCCTGCCGACCCGGAAGCGGACTTCCTCACGTGCACCGCGTGCGGCCGTTCGTTCCCGGTTCGCGACGGCATCCCGGTACTGCTGCTGGACGAGGCGGTCGAGCCGCCCGCGGCTGGGTGACCTGGTGCTCGACGACACGCTGCTCGACGACCCGAGCCGCCTCGCCGACGCCGACACCGGCGGGTGGTTGCGCGCTGCCGCACGGGCGGGAGCACAGGTCCGTTCCACCGCTGAGGCCGCGGCCGAGGCGGGCGTGGAACGGATCTTCTCCGAACGCCCGCGCGCGGTCGTGCTGATCACCCGTCCCGGCCACTCGGTCGCGGTCGCGGGCGTGGTCATGGCGCTGCTCGGCCCCGGCTGTTCGGTGCCGGTGGTCGTGGCCGACGAGGTGCCGCCGTGGGTGGGCGCCCTCGACGTGGTGCTCGCCCACACCGAGGACTCTGGCGACAGGGTGCTCGCCGAATCGATCGACCGGGCCGTCCGCAGGGGCGCCCGGACGTTGCTGACGGCGCCGGACTCCGGTCCGATCGCCGCGGCCGCCGCCGGCCGGGCCGTGCTGCTGCCGCCCCGCATCGACGTGCCGCCGGGCTTCAGCTTCCACCGCGCGCTCGGCGCGTGGCTCGTGGTGCTGAACTCGCTGGGCCTGCTCAAGGTCGACGTCGAACTGGTCGCGGACGAGCTCGACCGCGAGGCCGAGCGCGACCACCCGATGCACGAGTCGTTCGTGAACCCGGCGAAGTCGCTCGCGTTGCGCGTCGCCGACCGCACGCCGTTGCTGTGGGGCCTCGACGAGGTCGCCACGTCCATCGGTGTGCACGGCGCGGGCGTGCTGGGCGCGTTCGCCGGTGTCGCGTCGGATGTCGCCGGGTATCCGCAGGCGCTCACCCGCACGGTCCTGCACCGCCGCGCGGTGCAGGGAACTTCCGGTGCGGACCTGTTCGCCGACCCGGACGACGAGGTCGCCGGCGGACTTGTGCGCGTGTTGTTGCTGGCTGTGCGCCAGGGCCCGGTGGCCGATGCTGTCCGGCACGCCGCCGAGGACGCCCTGCCGGGCGCAGACGTGCTGGAGCCGGCCGTCGAGGTGGCGGGAGGCGACGCGGTCAGCGCCGCGCTCCTCGCGCTCCGCTTCGAACTGGCCGCGCTGTACCTCGGGCTCGCCGCCGGAGCGCTCGGCGGCAACCCGTACTGAATTGGGAGCTGACTTAGAAGTGGACCTGCTGCACAACGCGGTAAGGCCGTACGCGTGGGGCTCGCGCACGGCCATCGCAGAGCTGCTCGGGAAGGAGGTGCCCGCACCTCATCCCGAGGCCGAACTGTGGATGGGCGCCCACCCCGGCGACCCGTCCCGCGTGTTCGGCGAGGACGGCGTCGAGCGCTCGCTGCTCGACCTGCTGACGTCCGACCCGGAGGGCCAGCTCGGCCCGCGCGTGGCCGAGCGGTGGGGCAGCAGGCTCCCGTTCCTGCTCAAGGTGCTCGCCGCCGAGGAGGCGCTGAGCCTGCAAGCACATCCGTCCGCTTCTCAGGCGGCAGAAGGCTTCGCCGTGGAAGAAGCCCGCGGTGTGCCGCTCGACGCCGCGGTGCGCAACTACAAGGACCCGGCCGCGAAGCCGGAACTGATCTGCGCGCTGACCGAGTTCCACGCCCTCGCTGGTTTTCGGTCGCCCGAGCGCACGGTCTCGTTGCTGCGCACGCTGGACGCGCCCGCGCTGTCGCCCTACACCGAGATGCTGGTCGCACAGCCGGACTCGTCGGGCCTGCGCGCGTTGTTCACGATGCTGATCACGCTGCCGCAGACGTCGTTGAGCGTCCTGCTGCCCCAGGTGCTCGACGCGTGCGTGCTGCACGTGAAGGAGCACGGCGAGTTCGACATGGAGTGCCGCACGATCCTGGAGCTGGGCGAGTCCTACCCCGGCGACGCGGGCGTGCTCGCGGCGCTGCTGCTCAACCGCATCGTGCTGCAACCCGGCGAGGCGATCCACCTGCCCGCCGGCAACCTGCACGCGTACCTGCGCGGCACCGGCATCGAGATCCTCGCCAACTCGGACAACGTCCTGCGCTGCGGCCTCACGCCCAAGCACGTCGACGTGCCCGAGTTGTTGCGCGTGCTCGACTTCACGTGCGGCGACATGCCGGTGTCGACGGGCGAGGAGATCTCGCGCGGCGTCCGCGTGTACCGCACGCCCGCCCCGGAGTTCGAACTGTCGCGGTTGGACCTCACGGGTGAGACGCGGATCAACCACGACGGCCCGCAGATCATGATTTGCACCGAGGGCGCCGCGGTACTCACCAATGCGCGCGGAGACGAGCTGCGCCTGGTTCGCGGACAGTCGGTGTGGCTGCCCGCGTCGGATCCGGCGGTGCTCGTCCGACCGGATGGTGTTGAATCCGCACAACTTTTCCGCGCGACCGCCGGGAACGACTAAGGTTCCCGACCGGACAAACCGGACGGGTTCAGCGAGGAGACAGGCGTGTCAGCAGGGGGCGGAACCAAGGCCATCGTCGCGGCGTTGGTGGCGAATGCCGGTATCGCGACGGCCAAGTTCGTCGGATTCTTGATCACCGGCTCGTCGTCGATGCTGGCCGAGTCGGTGCACTCGGTCGCCGACACGTCGAACCAGGGCTTGTTGCTGCTCGGCCAGAAGACGGCCCAGCGCAGGGCGACCAAGCTGCACCCGTTCGGCTACGGCCGCGACCGCTACTTCTGGTCGTTCGTGGTGGCACTGCTGCTGTTCAGCCTCGGTTCGGTGTTCGCGCTGTACGAGGGCATCCACAAGCTGCAGCACCCAGAGGGCCTGACCAGTCCGCTCGTCGCGGTCGGCATCCTCGTGGTCGCGATCGGCCTGGAGACCTACAGCTTCATCACCGCGATCAACGAGTCGAAGAAGATCAAGGGCGACGCCAGCTGGTGGGGCTTCATCCGCAACTCCCGCACGCCGGAACTGCCGGTCGTGCTGCTGGAGGACCTGGGCGCGCTCATCGGTCTCGTGCTCGCACTGTTCGGCGTCGGCCTCACGATGATCACCGGCAACCCGATCTTCGACGCACTCGGCACGGTCTCCATCGGCGTGCTGCTGGGCATCATCGCGATCATCCTGATCATCGAGATGAAGTCGCTGCTGATCGGTGAGGGCGCGTCCGACGCCGACCTCGACGTGATCGTGGACGAACTGGCCGCGGGCAAGGTGCAGCGCGTCATCCACATCAAGACGCAGTACATCGGCCCGGACGAGCTGCTCGTGGCGGCGAAGATCGCGCTGGAGCCGAGGCTGCCGCTCGAAGAGGTGGCGCAGGCGATCAACGATGCGGAGCAGCGGGTGCGGGGCAAGGTGCCGCACGCCCGGTTGATCTACCTGGAGCCGGACCTGGACCGGTCGACGGTCACCAGCTCCTGATCTTTCGTTTCTTCGAGGCCGCCCCGGTGTGTTCGCCGGGGCGGCCTTGTCGTGTCGAGATGACGATCGTCTACTCACGTACCTCGGTACCGTCCGGAGTGAGCGCGGCTGACGCCTCAAAGGGAGGTGGCCGGAGTTGGGAACCCTCGGCGAGGTCTCCGAGCAGATCGATCGCGCGTGTGATCAGGCAGGCCACACGCGTGAACGGATCGAACAGGCGGCGGAGTCCCTTGAGGTTGCGATCTCTTTGTTCGTCTCAGCCATGGACGGGTCGGTGGATCCAGAAGCGGTCCTGTCCCGATCTACTACTACCTGGGATCTGACACCGAGTTCCCAGCCACAGCCGAGATTCCGTTGCCCGACGTTCGTCGAGCTGCCCATGAATACATGAGCACCGGGGGAAGCCGTCCTACAGGCGTCACGTGGCAGCCGTGGTCTGACTAGCGCGGGGGACAGGCCGGCCGTGTCGAGACAGAACACCGGACAACCCGCGAACATCGGCTATAGGGGTTCCACATGCTGGATACCTCTAGGGTGGGCCAATCAGGTCCATCAAGGAGGTATGCACCTTGCCTGGGAACGGGTTGTGGCGCACGAAGTCGATCGAGCAGTCGATCGCGGACACGGACGAGCCGGACACGAAGCTCCGCAAGGACCTGACAGCCTGGGACCTCACGGTCTTCGGCGTCGCGGTCGTCATCGGCGCCGGCATCTTCACGCTCACCGCGAGCACCGCCGGCAACCTCGCGGGGCCGTCGGTGTCGCTGAGCTTCGTGCTGGCCGCGATCGCCTGCGCGCTGGCCGCGTTGTGCTACGCCGAGTTCGCCTCGACGGTGCCGGTCGCGGGTAGTGCCTACACGTTCTCCTACGCGACGTTCGGCGAGTTCGCCGCGTGGATCATCGGCTGGGACCTCGTGCTGGAGTTCGCCGTCGGGTCGGCCGCGGTGGCGAAGGGCTGGTCGGCTTATCTGCAGACCACGTTGGGGCTCTTCGGTCTCGACGTGAAGACCGAGGTCGGTGACGGGTTCAAGTTCGACTGGGGCGCCGTGTTGCTGGTCGCGGTCCTCACGGTCCTGCTCGTGATCGGCACGAAGCTGAGCTCACGGGTCAGCGCGGTGATCACGGCGGTCAAGGTCGCGGTGGTGCTGCTGGTGATCGTGCTCGGCATCAGCTACATCAAGGCCGAGAACTACAGCCCCTTCATCCCGCCGGCCGCCGAGGGCACGGCGACGCACTCGGGGATCGAGCAGTCGCTGTTCTCGCTGATCACCGGCTACTCGGGCAGCACTTACGGCGTGCTCGGCATGCTGGCGGCCGCGAGCATCGTGTTCTTCGCGTTCATCGGTTTCGACGTCGTGGCGACCACGGCCGAGGAGACCAAGAACCCGCAGAAGGCCGTGCCGCGCGGCATTCTCGGTTCGCTCGCGATCGTCACGGTCCTGTACGTCGCGGTCACGCTGGTGATCACCGGCATGGTGCCGTACGAGAAGCTCAAGACGCAGCCGGACGGCACGCGCGCCACGCTCGCCAGTGCGTTCTCGGACAACGGAGTGGACTGGGCCGCCACGGTCATTTCGGTCGGCGCGCTCGCCGGTCTGACCACCGTCGTCATGGTGCTGATGCTCGGCCAGAGTCGCGTGCTGTTCGCGATGTCGCGCGATGGCCTGCTGCCGCGCAAGCTCGCCAAGACCGGCAGCCACGGCACGCCGACGCGCATCACGATCATCATCGGCGGACTCGTCGCGGTCGCCGCGGGCTTCTTCCCGGCCGGCAAGCTCGAAGAGATGGTGAACGTCGGCACGCTGTTCGCGTTCATCCTCGTGTCCGCGGGTGTGCTGGTGCTGCGCAAGACGCGGCCGGACCTGGACCGCGGGTTCAAGGTGCCGCTCGTGCCGCTGGTGCCGATCCTCGCGATCCTCGCCTGCCTGTGGCTGATGCTGAACCTGACCGCGCTCACCTGGGTCCGGTTCCTCATCTGGATGGCGCTCGGCGTCGTCGTCTACTTCGTTTACAGCCGACGGAACTCGGTGCTCGGCAAGACCGGTCACGCCAAGGTCGAGCCCGAACCGGTCGTCAAGCACGGCGAAGAGCCAGGCATCTAGACATCGGACCTCTTCTCCTCCAAGCTCATGGTGCCGCCATGAGCTTGGAGGAGGGGATCGATGCTCAACGCGCTGGTCGCAGCGCTGCTGGCGGTGCTGCCCTTGGCGGGTCCCGGCACGATTTACGCCACAGACGACCCATTCACCTCGGAGCGCACGCAGTGGTTCCGGGACGCTCGCTTCGGCATGTTCATCCACTTCGGCGGTTACTCGCAGCTCGAGGGCGAGTACCAGAGGTCCGACGGCTCCACGTGTCAGGACGCCGAGTGGATCATGAACAAGTGCAGGATCCCGACTGCCGAGTACGAGCGGCTGGTCAAGTCGTTCAACCCCGCCCAGTTCTCGGCCAAGGCCGTCGTCGACACGGCGAGAGCGGCGGGGCAGAAGTACATCGTCATCACGTCGAAGCACCACGACGGCTACGCGATGTGGCCCACGAAGGTCAACAAGTGGAGCCTGCGCGACCACTCCGCGTTCGACCGGAACCGCGACGTGCTGGCCGAGCTCAAAGCCGAAGCGGACCGGCAGGGCATCAAGTTCGGCCTCTACTACTCGACCTGGGACTGGCACGACCCGGACGCTCGGTCGGCTCAGAACTTCGCGCGGTACAAGGCCCGCATGCGCGCCCAGCTCGTCGAGCTGATCGACGGCTACGACCCGGCGCTGCTGTGGTTCGACGGCGACTGGGACACCGACAACCCGCCGAACCCGTGGACCAAGCAGGACGGCGCCGAGCTGGAGTCGTTCCTCAGGGCCAAGGACCCGGACCTGCTCATCAACAACCGGATCTCCAAGCGCGCGCCGGGCGTGAAGGAGCGCCGGGTCGTCGACGGCGACTTCGGCACGCCTGAGCAGACCTTCCCGTCCGCGCCGATCGACGGCCAGCTCTGGGAGTCCTGCATGACGATCCCGAGCAAGTGGGGATACGCCAAGTGGGACAAGAACTTCAAGAGCGCCACGACGCTGACCCGCAACCTCGTCGACATAGCCTCGCGCAGCGGCAACTACCTGCTCAACGTCGGGCCGGACAAGTTCGGCCGCATCCCGGCACCCGAGTCGGATCGCCTGCGCGCCATGGGGTCCTGGCTCGCGCGACACGGTGACGCCGTCCACGGTTCTTCGGTGGCCTCGTGGGTCGCTGATCCGGCCTGGGGTGCCGTCACGCGCAAGGACGACAAGCTCTACCTGTCCGTCTACGACTGGTCGAACTCCTTGCACCTCAAAGTGCTCGAACCGTTCGACGTCACCTCAGCCCGCGTGCTCGGCAGCTCGCAGCACGTGGCCGTGGTGAAGGCCGGTGACGGCTACGACGTGAAACCCGTTGGCGCCAAGACGAACGACGTCGCCACAGTGATCGAGCTGACCGTGCGCGGCGAGCAGGCCGCACCGCCCGGAACCGGAGAGGGCCTGCGAGCGCAGTACTTCCCGACGAACAACTGGACCGGAACGCCCACCACTCGCACGGATCCGTCGCTGAACTTCGCGTGGCGCTTCGACGGCGACAACTTCTCCGTGCGCTGGACCGGGTTCGTGCAGCCGAGGTTCAGCGACACCTACACGTTCCTCACGGTCTCCGACGACATCGCGAAAGTGTGGGTGGACGGCAAGCTGGTGGTCGACGCCTCGCAAGCGCACCAAGTCCGCGTCGACAAGGGCACGATCGCCCTGCAGGCCGGGAAGAAGCACGCCATCAGGGTCGACTACGCGGAACGGACCGGCGAGGCACACCTCAAGCTGCTGTGGTCCTCGGCGAACCAAAACCAGCAGGTTGTTCCCGAGGAACAGCTCTACACCAACTAACCTGCGGACATGGGTAACGCGCGGTGGCTCTCCGAGGAGGAGGGGCACGCCTGGCATCACTTCGTCCAGGCGTACCACCTCCTCGAGAGGCAGATCGAACAGCAGTTGCAGCGCGACGCGGGCCTCTCGCACGCGCAGTACAACGTGCTGGTCGTCCTGTCCGAACAGCCCGGCAACCGCATGCGGATGACCGAGCTGGCGCGCCGCGTCGTGGTGTCCAAGAGCTCGCTGACCTACCAGATCGGCAAGCTGGAGAAGGCGGGACTCGTGCGGCGCGAACCGCACGAGTCCGACGAACGCGGCATCCTCGCCGTGCTCACCGACGCCGGCAAGGACCTGCTCCAGACCACCGCGCCCGGTCACGTCACCACGGTTCGCGAGTACCTGATCGACCTCTTCACGCCGGAGCAGCTCGCGCAGCTGGGGTCGTTCATGCGGATCGTGCACGAGCGGGCGGACGACTAGAGCGTCAGCAGACCGCGTTCGTCGAGCCAGTCGGCCACGTCGTCCGGCCCGTGCCGGGTCACGTCGAACTCGAACACCGGCAGGATCGACTTCTCCGCGAGCGCACGAAGTTGCTGCTGCTCCTCGATGAACGGCTCCAGCGAGACGTACTGCTTCGGGTTCGCGCTGATCTTCAGCCGTTCCTCCCGCGCCTCCTCGAACGTGTCGTCGGGCCGTGTGCACAGCACGATCGCGAAGTTCAACGGCTTCAACCGTTCCTCCAGCCACCCGAAGTCGAACTCGCGCCCCTGCCGTGCCTGATAGGCCATCGTGGACAGGTGGAACCGGTCGACGATCCACGAGTAGTAGCGCTGCAGCTCGAACATCCGCACCCACGTCTCGTAGGTCTCGATCGCCTGCGCGGTCTCCTCAGGCGCGAAGTCGATCAGCCCGCGTCCCCACGGCTCGTTGGAGAACCCGCTCCACTCGGCTGAGATCAGCGGCGAGTGATAGCGGTACTTGCGGTGACCGACCAGACGAGGGTGCTCGTTGAGCGCGTAGGCCAGGTCCGTTTTGCCGGTCAACCGCGTGCCTTCGAGGATCACCTTGGGCGTGAGCTTCATAGTGGGTTAGCTTGCCTCGTGATCCTCTGTCTCGACGTCGGTTCCACCTGGACCAAGGCCGCGCTCATCACCCCCGAGGGCGACCTGGTCCGCACCGGACAGCACCCGACCACGCCTCCCGAGGTGCTGCACGGCATCGACGCACTCCGCGCTGAGGTGGGCGACGGCGAGATCCTGGCCTGCTCGTCGGCGGGCGGTGGCCTCAGGCTTGCGGTCGTGGGTCAGGAACGCGTGGTGAGCGCCGAAGCCGGCTACCGGGTGGCGCTGTCCGCGGGCGCCAAGATCGTGCACGTCAGCGCGGGCCCGGTCGACGTGAAGGCGCTCCGAGCCTCGGCACCGGACCTGATCCTGCTGGTCGGCGGCACGGACGGCGGCGACCGGTCAGTCCTGCTGCACAACGCGAAGAAGCTCGCTCGTGTGGCTGTGCCGATCGTGCTCGCTGGCAACGTCGAGGCCCAGCCGGAAGCTCTCGAACTCCTCAGCCGCCGAACGGTGGTGGCGTGCCCGAACGTGCTGCCGGACGTCGGTCAGCTCGCCCTGGAACCCGCGCGCAAGGCGATCCGCGAGGCGTTCCTCCAGCACGTGATCGGCGGCAAGGGGCTATCACGAGGTCAGCGGTTCCGGCAGCTGGTTCGTGCCGTGACCCCGGACGCCGTGCTGGCGGGCGTGTCCAGGCTGGCCGCGCAGGAGCGGGAAGGCGCTGTGCTGGTGGTAGACGTCGGCGGCGCCACCACGGACGTCTACTCGGCGGTGTCCAACGTGGACAGCGAAGGTCTGGAAAGGACGGTCGCGCTGCCGCCGGACCGCCGCACCGTCGAAGGCGACCTCGGCATGCGCTGGTCGGCACCCGGTGTGGTCAAGGAGGCTCTGACGGAACGCCTGACCACCGAAGATCTGACAGAGGAGGCGCAGCAGCGAGCCGAGAACGTCGGCTGGCTCCCAGAAGACCCGGCGGTGGACGTGAAACTGGCGTCGTTCGCCGCGATCTTGGCTGTGCGCAGGCATCTCCGGCAGGTCGACGGCCAGCTCGGGCCGCACGGCGCGGGGTTGCTGGTGCTCTCCGGCGGCGTTTTCCGACACACGCCGGACATCACGCCGATCGTCGAGGCACTGCGGAGCGACCCGGTGTTGCGGCCCGTGCTGCGGACCGCCGAGATCACCGTCGACCGCGACTACGTGCTGGCGCCGGTGGGTCTGCTCGCCGAGTCGGGGCGGCTCGAGGCCGCCGACCGACTGGCGAAGCAACTGGGTTAGGCGGACTCTTCCTCGTCCACGAACTCGAGCAGGTCGCCTGGCTGGCACTCCAGCACCCGGCACATGGCCTCCAAGGTGCTGAACCGCACGGCTTTCGCACGCCCGTTCTTCAGCACCGCGACGTTGGCAGGCGTCAGCCCGACCTTCTCCGCGAACTCGCCGACGCTCATCTTGCGCTTGGCCAGTTCGACGTCGATGCGCACGATGATCGCCATCAGATCACCGATTCCATGTCGGCACGCAGCGTCGTGGCGCGCTGCAGCAGCGCCCGCATCACGACCAGCACCAGCCCGATCACGCTGACCCCCGTGGTGAACAAGAAGAACAACACCAGCACGCCGGGGTCGTCGGCGTTGAAGCCGACCCAGAGGAACACGCCCACCAGCACGACCCATCCGGCCGCGATCGCCCAGACCATCACGTTGACCCACTTGATCGCGGCCTCGGTGAAGATCAGATCTTTGCGCACCAGCGTGAGCAGCTTCCACGTGGCCACGATCACCACCTGCACGCACACCACCCAGAACACCGAAACGATCGTCGAGGGCCACCTCAGGTACGCCTCGTCCGGGTTCTGCTGGGCCATGTACGCGTAGGAGCCGGGGATCGACAACGTCTCCAGCACGACGAGGATCCCGAACAGCGCCACGAGGAAGACCCGCAGGGCGACCACTGCCCAACGCTCAGAAATCATGCATCGAGTATCGGTAGTGATCTATCGAAAGTCAATCGGTAGTGATCGTGTCGCAACAGGTCTCTACAGTGATCGCCGTGGGACTGCGTGAGCGCAAGAAGACAGAGACCCGAGCGGCCCTCTCGACCGCCGCACTGCGCCTCGCCCTGGAGAAGGGCGTCGACAACGTGCGGGTCGACGAGATCGCCGAGGCGGCGAACGTCTCGCCGCGCACCTACAACAACTACTTCCCCAGCCGCGAGCACGCGATCGTCGCCGGCATCACCGCCTCACGCGCCCTCCAGGTGGCCGAAGCACTGCGCGGCAGCCCGCCCGGCGAGCCCCTGGTCGACTCGCTCGTCGCCGCGTTCGCCGAGCAGTACCGCGAACCCCCGACCGAGGCCCTCGCACTGATCAACTCGACCCCGTCGTTGCGCGAGGCCTACCTGGACACGGTGTCGTCGATGGAACCGCCGATCGCCGAGGTGATCGCCGAACGCCTCGGCAAGGACCCGACCGGCGCCGAGGTGCTGGCCGCAGCCGTGTCCGCCGCCGCGCGGATCGCCGTGCAGCGCTGGGTGAACGTGCGCCCGTCAGGCCTCGTCGTGCCCGCCGGCTCCGTCGAGGACCACCTGCGCGAGGCGATCGGCCACCTGGAACCGGCGCTCAGGTGAGTTCGTCGGCCAGCACGCACATCAGCAACGCGTCGTGCCACTCGCCATCGCGGAAGAACGACTGCCTGAGCCGCGCGTCGACCTGGAACCCGACCTTCTCGTAGCACCGGATGGCACGCGCGTTCGCCTCCACGACCCCGAGTTCGATCGAGTGCAGCCTCAGGGTGTCGAACCCGTACCGGCACACCCGGCGCAGCGCGTCCGTGCCGTAGCCGCCGCCCCAGTACTCCTTCTCGCCGATGTAGATGTCGACCTCGGCCCGCGCGTTGACCGGATTCGCGTCCCGCAACCTGACGAGGCCGATGTGCTTGCGCTCGTCCAACGTCTCGATGCAGAAGGTGACTCGCTCGTACGAGTTGTCCGGCCGGTCAGCGAACGTCTTGCGCAACGACGCCAGCGACACGTGGTAGTAGGCGTACAGCCAGCGCATCACTTCTTCGTCGTTGAACCAGCGGTGAAAGGCCTCGGCGTCCTCGGGCTCGACGGGCCGCAGCCGAACCAGATCCCCGGTCAGCACAGCTCGTCCTCCAGTACGCACATCAGCAGCTCGTCGTGCCACTGCCCGTCGCGGAAGAACGCCTGCCGCAACCGCCCGTCCAGCTGGAACCCGATCTTCTTGTACGACCGGATCGCCCGCTCGTTCACCTCGACGACGGTGAGCTCGATCGAGTGCAGCCGCAGCGTGTCGAACCCGTACCTGCACACCCGGCGCAGCGCGTCGGTCCCGTACCCGCCGCCCCAGTACTCCTTCTCACCGATGTAGATGTCGACCTGCGCACGCCGGTTGATCGGATCCGCGTCCCGCAGCGCCACGACGCCGATGAGCTTGCCGTCCTCCAGCGTCTCGATGCAGAAGGTGGCCTTCTCGAACGAGTTCTCCGCGCGGTCGGCGAACCGCTTGCGCAGCGCTGCGAGCGACTCGTGCGTGTAGCTCTGCAGCCAGCGCATCACGTCTTCGTCGTTGTGCCAGCGGTAGAACGCGTCGGCGTCCTCCGGCTCGATGGGCCGCAGACGAACAAGATCCCCGGTCAGCATGGTTCGCAGACTAGGAGCCACCCAGTGCGTCGCGCGACCGCGTTTCCGGCCGGCGCGCGAACGGCAGCGGAGGCGACTCCGGCGCGTCCACGTCCAGCAGCCCCGCCGCGATCGCCACTGCCCGATCCCACTCCGGATCCGACGTGTAGTCCGAGTGCGCCGACACCCCGGACCGCCACCGCCGGCCGGGGAACGGCCCCCGCTGCGGATCCGGCAACCAGTGATCGCCGCCCAGCACCAAAGCCCCGGTAGGCCCGCGCAACGCAGGCGCCAACGCGCCCTCCGACCCGTCCGGCCGGTACCCGACGCCGAGCAACATCCCGTCGAACACCTGCCGCCGCCACGTCATCACCGCGCCGCCCAACGGATCCGTGCCGCGGCACAACGAGCGCCACCTGCCGTCCAACCCGCCGGCCAGCCGAGCCAGCGACGCGTGCGGCACCACAGCGGGAAATGCCCGCGGATAAGCCCACTGCAGCTGCGAACCAGCGGTCAGCAACCCGATCCGTTCGCGGTCGTGCGGCGGCAACTCCTCCAGCAACCGAGCGGCAGCAACAGCAACCAGCAGCGACCCCTGTGAATGTCCACACAGGACGACGCGGGTGCCGGGATCGCGCAGGTGGTCCTGCACGCGGGAAACCAGCTCCGGCACGACCTTCAACGCGTAGCAAGGCGGCACGATCGGGTGCGCCTCACGCGGCCAGAACTGCGCGATGTCCGCGATGATGCCCAGCCGCCGCCCGGACTCCGGCTGCCGCGCCGCCAGGTAGACGGCCCGCAGCAACGACACCGCCAGCAGACCGAGCACGCCCACGCCGAACGCGGAGAACGGCACCGTCCACGTAGCGAGCGGAACGTTGCGCACCCGCAGCACAGTGGCCAGCACGGCGCCGACGACCAGCACGGACGCGATGATCAGGATCATGTGATGGCCGTGGTTGCGTTCCCAGCGTGCCCACCACCACGCCCGCGTCGCGGTGCGTAGGTCACGCATCCGGCCCGAGTGCAGCAACGAAGCCTCACGCGCCCACACTTTGCCCTTGCGGAACGCGCGCCACCGCACGGCGCCGGTGAACGACACCACCGCGAGCGTGCTGAGCAGCCCCAACGCTCCGGCCACGCCCCACAGAAGGGTGATGTAGTCGTACCCAACGGGTAGTTGCAGCCCTTCGCCCAACGCCTTGCGCACCGGCAATGCGACCCCGGCGCCGAACCCGCCGCCCAGCAGCCCCGCGATCGCCAGCACCGGCGCGGAGAACCAGCCGCCCGCCCAGGGCCGCAGCTCACGCGGCAGCGAGGCCCACGTCTTGCGCGCCAGCAGAGCCGCGGGCACCAGCAGGACCCCGAACAGCACCAGCACGAACGCCATCAGCAACGCCACGACCTGCACGGCCACGTCCGAGCCGGGCACCCGCAGAGGCAGTTGCTCCTGCAGCCCCAGCGTCGTCAGCACCAACAACCCCGACAAGACCAGCAGCACCCGGCGAGGCGTGCGGCCCAGGGCCACCCGCAGCCACCGTCCGCCGCGATGGGGAGCGCCGCCCGTCGGGTCGTCGAGCAGCAACACACCGAGCACCGACACACCGATGAGGACCAGCGCGGCGATCCACGCCACCGTGATCGCTACGCCCATGCCACCGGAAGCCGTGAGCTGCTTCAACGGCCCGCCCAACGCGATCAGCGCCGCCACCGCGAGTGCCGCCACGACGTGCAGGGTCCGCAACGCGGGAGTGTCCGGATCGGTCGCGACGTGGGCGCCGGGCAGGCCGGACGAGGGCTGCTGGTCCTTGTCCTCCGCGTCGGCGATCTCCTTGCGTTCGATTCGCCAGTCCACGTGCGACACGCGCCGCATCACCGCGATGACCACCAGGATCGGCAGAAGTCCCAGAAACGTGCGGAACCACGGGAACGCTCTCATGTCGTCCGGAATGCTGGTCAAACACGCAGTCCCCGGCCGGAGACACTGGGCGGCGAGCAGATCGAGACTGACCACGGAGATCTGCGCGATCAGCAACGCCGTCAGCAGCAGGGCGAACACCCGCAGCAACGACCGCAGACCGATGCCGAGCAGGTGGGCAGGCAGGTTCCGCTCCGGAACGGGAGGCAGCATCCAGTGCGCGACGTTCGCGATGCTGAACGGGAACAGCAGCGCCCAGGTGGCCTTGGCCACACCTCCCGACGTCATACCGCCCCACAGGTACCCCTCGACGACCCGGGGTATCGGCCGTCCCTCGGTCTGCAGCACGGGGCCTGGCGCGGGCCTGCGAAGTCTGTCGGCGGGGCGCACGATGCGCCCCAGCCCGTCTCCCGCGACGTCCACGGCCGCAACGGCGTCGACCAGCGTTTGTGGCGTCGTGCCCTGCACGCCGTGCACTCGCAATTCGACGACACGTGTGTCCGGGCCGGCAATCAACACCCGAGACCTCCCTCACCCAACGTGGGGGTCATAGTGGTGCATGAACGGGCTGTATGGTCGGACGACACCCTCTCTGAAGTGCCCTGGAGGACTTCGCAATGACCGCGGACCGGTTGCAGACCCGCAACGGCATCGACTTCGCAGTGGCCGACATGTCGCTCCACGAGTTCGGTCGCAAGGAGATCCGTCTCGCCGAGCACGAGATGCCCGGCCTGATGGCATTCCGCCGCGAGTACTCCGGGGTGTACCCGCTCAAGGGCGCGCGCATCTCCGGCTCGCTGCACATGACCGTCCAGACCGCCGTTCTCATCGAGACGCTGGTCGACCTGGGCGCCGAGGTCCGCTGGGCCTCGTGCAACATCTTCTCGACGCAGGACCACGCGGCCGCGGCTGTCGTCGTCGGCCGCCACGGCACGGAGGAGGAGCCCAAGGGCGTCCCCGTGTTCGCCTGGAAGGGCGAGACGCTGCCGGAGTACTGGTGGACGTGCGAGCAGATGCTCACCTGGCCCGGCGGCAAGGGCCCGAACATGATCCTGGACGACGGCGGCGACGCGACGCTGCTCGTTCACAAGGGCGTCCAGTACGAGGCGGCCGGCGTCGTTCCCGCCGCTGAGGACAACGACTCGGACGAGTACAAGATCGTCCTCGACACGCTGCGCAACTCGCTGGCGGCCGACGGCAAGAAGTGGACGACCATCGCCGAGGGCATCCGCGGCGTCACCGAGGAGACCACGACGGGCGTCATGCGCCTGTACCAGCTGGCCGCCGCCGGTGAGCTGCTCTTCCCGGCCATCAACGTCAACGACGCCGTGACGAAGTCGAAGTTCGACAACCGCTACGGCATCCGCCACTCGCTGATCGACGGCATCAACCGCGGCACCGACGTCCTCATCGGCGGCAAGGTCGCGGTCGTCTGCGGCTACGGCGACGTCGGCAAGGGCTCGGCCGAGTCGCTGCGCGGCCAGGGCGCCCGCGTGATCGTCACCGAGATCGACCCGATCTGCGCACTCCAGGCGGCCATGGACGGCTACCAGGTCGCGAAGCTCGAGACCGTCCTCCCCATCGCCGACATCGTGATCACCACGACCGGCAACAAGGACGTCGTCACCGTCGAGCACATGTCGCAGATGAAGCACCAGGCGATCCTGGGCAACGTCGGCCACTTCGACAACGAGCTCGACATGGCCGGCCTCCAGCGCTACCCCGGCATCCGCCGCAACAACATCAAGCCCCAGGTCGACGAGTGGATCTTCCCGACGGGCCGCACGATCATCGTGCTGTCCGAGGGCCGCCTGATGAACCTGGGCAACGCGACCGGCCACCCGTCGTTCGTGATGTCGAACTCCTTCTCCAACCAGGTGATCGCCCAGATCGAGCTGTTCACCAAGCACGAGGAGTACGACAACGAGGTCTTCCGCCTCCCGAAGGTGCTGGACGAGAAGGTCGCCCGCATCCACCTCGAGGCGCTCGGCGGCGAGCTGACCAAGCTCACCAAGGAGCAGGCCGAGTACATCGACGTGGACGTCGAGGGCCCGTTCAAGGCGGACCACTACCGCTACTGAGTCTCGTTCGACAGGGGTCTCCCGCGCGCGTCGCGGGGGACCCCTGTTTCATGTCCGCGTGGGATTCTTCGGCACATATGCCTACGAGCACGGCGAGTGGAAGACGTTGGCCGAGGGCGAGCTGCCGCCACTCGCCGAGCCGTCGTTGTGGATCGACATCCACGACAGCGACATCACCTCGGTGGTCTACGCGCCGGTCGGCCCAGGTAGCGGCGTCGCCTACCTCGGCCTGACCCCGCGCACCTACTTCGAGAACCCCAACGCCTCCGACCCCACGGACGTCCTGCGCGAGGCCGCGGGACTGGCCGCGTGGTGGGCGCTGCACAACGCCGGTGACGTCACCGCCAAACAGGCCGAGATCCTCGGCTACCTGGCTTCGGACGAGAACCCGGACGACTTCTCGCTGGACGAGGTACAAGACGTCGAGGACGTCGACGTGTTCGTCGAGATCAAGACGGCGCAGTTCCTGACGGCGCTCGACCTCCCGCTGCCCACCGAACTCAGCCGGTGACGTGGGGTGGGGTTCTTCGGCACGTACGCGTTCGAGAACGACCAGTGGATCACGCTGCCGGAGGCTGAGCGGCCGCCGCTGGTGGAGCCGTTCCTGTGGATCAACATCCTCAACAGCGACCTCACCGAGGTCGTCTACGCACCTCCCGGGCCTGGGACCGGTGTGGCATACCTCGGCCAGACGCCCTGGTTGGTCGAGATCAAGACGGCACAGTTCCTGATGGCGCTGGGTCTGCCGCTGCCCGCCGAACTCAGTCGATGAACGCCCGCCAGGCCTCAACGCTGAACTTCACCTCGGGGCCTGCGGTGTTCTTGGAGTCACGCACGCGCACGACCTGGGCGAACGCCACCTCGACGCAATTGTCGTCGACGGCATCGCCACCGCTGTAGCTGCTCTTACGCCAGGTGCAGTCTCCGGCCATTGAGGTCCTCCCGCGATCGACTGGCGAGATCCGCCACCATCGTTCGCGATTGTTCCTCACTCAGAGCAAGCGCATCCAGTCGCGCGAAGATCGACTTGCAGCGTTTGACTCCCACGTCGTCCTGCACGAACACCTTGGCGATGTCGGAGTGCGTATAAGCCACGCTGCCGCGCTTCTCGTACTCCCACAGCACGTAGTTGGCCATGTGAACGCCCGCCGGACCACTCACCGCAGGCACGATGCGGATGACATGAGTGTGGAAGAGCAGCCTCATCAACTGGTCCTCCATGAGTTCGTCGCTGCCGACCTTGAGCCGGAGGGCGTTCTCATGCACGTAGAAGACGCAGTCCGGGCGATCGTGTCGCCGCATGATCGCCTGTCGTTCCATCCGGAACCGAACAGCGGCCTCGATCAGGTCCGAGGTGAGCACGCCACGAGCCTCGTACAGCGTTCGTGCGTACTCCTCGGACTGCAACAGACCAGGAATGGTCACCATGTCGTAGCTGGTGATCTTGTCTGCGGTCGACTCGGCCAGCGCCATGGTGCGCAGGTTCGTCGGGACCTGCACGAAGTAGTGGTCGAAGGCTGAGCGATACCGCTTCAGGAAGTCCTCGACGAAAGCCTGGTTGCGGCCGCACCGGCCCAGGTAGTGGACGATGTCGATCTCGGTGGCGCGCACCTTGCCGTGCTCGATGTTGGAGACCTTCCCCGGATCCCACCCGAGCATCCGGGCGATCTTCCTGGAGCGGAAGGTCGTGTAGCGCTCCCGCACCTGTCGCAACTCATCACCCAGGTCGCGGCTGTACGGAGTGGACGGATCGCCGTTCATGGAACTCGACGTTAGGCGATGGAGGAAAAACAACAGCGTGCCCAAACGGGTGGAATCAACCTCGCTCATCGAGTGGCGCGCGGTCTTCGACGTTCTGGAGGGCCTGGAACACGACGACGAGGACCTGGCGTTCAGCAAGCTGCGGGCCGTGCACCTTCGGCCTCTGGCAGTACGAGAAGGCGTTGGAGAAACTCGCGGAACTCGGTTGACGTGCGGGTTTTACTGACCAGGTGCGGACGACCATCATCAAGAAGACCCTGCGCGTGCCCCTGTCGGACGGCGCGGCGGGCGATGGCGGCGCGACCGCCAGACAGCTCGACGCGGCGCTGGTCAAAGCCGGCTTCAAGGCCTCGAAGGAGCTGATCGAACACGTCTCCTGCCTGGACGACGCCGAGGAGTACGCCGTCACGGTCGTCCGTGCGGTCAAGGAACTGATCGGCGCGCAGGCCCAGCACAACCCGTACTTCAAGGACTTCCCGCACAACGTGCCGGACACCGTCGAGTTCTGGCTGGAGTGCGTCGACGACGCGTTCGGCAAGGGCATCGGCTTCAGCGGGAACCTGCTCGACCTGCCGAAGTACGGCCGCGTCCAGCACAGCTACGAGGCGATGCTCGCCGCGCACGACGAGCTGATCCCGTCGTTGAAGGACCGCGTCACCGTCCTGCACCTCGGCGGCACTCTCGACGACGAGATCGTCCGTCTCTACCTGGAACTCGCCACGAGTGCGATCCCGCTCGGTGAGGACGACCGGGCGTTGCTCGGCGAGCTGGCCACCCGGTGCCTCGACGCCGAGCAGCCGGAAACCGTTCCCACCAGGGAGAACCGCGCGATCCTCAACGCCGCGCGGCTCGTCGCCCAGCGGCCGCTCGCCGGCGTCGACACCGTCACCGACGTCCTGCGCCTGGCCGCGGAGGCGTCCGGAGGCGACGTCACGCTGCGGGAACCCACTCGCTTCCGGTCGTTCCGCAGGCCTGAGCGCCGGGCACTGCTGACCGCGCTCGACGAGGTCGCGCGGCAGCCGGGCAAGCTCGGGGACGTGGCGCAGAACCGCGAGGCGTGGAAGCGGCTCGGGGAACGCCTGCACCCGCACGAGCACCCGTTCGAGCACGCCCTGGACGTGTTCGCGGTGGCACGCCAGGAAAAGACCGCCAGGTCGTTCGCCGGTCAGGTGGAGATGGCGTTCGCGGACAACGACGCCGACCTCGCGCTGCGCGTTCTCTCGAAGGCGCCAGGCATGTTGTTGCGCCAGGTGGACCGGCTGATCCGCAACGGTGCCTCGGGGGTCGCCGAAGCCGTGCGAACGGCCGCGCCCGATGTGTCCGGCCGCGTGTTGGTGTCGGTGCTGGAGCACCTGTCGAACCGCGAACAGCCCGACGCCGCGCGCGTGTTCGCGAACCGAGGCCGCAAGGTGTGGATCGCGGACGACACCCGTGCGCCGCTCGACGCCGGAGCCGTTGCCGAGATCACCTCGGTCGTCGAGGACGAGCTGGTGCGCAGGCTGCCGGACTTCTCCGAGCTGACCATCGATCCGGAGGTGCTCGACGTCGTCGTGCCGATGTCCGGCACCGCCACCGAGGACGGTTTCGGCGTGCTGCCGCGCGGGTCGAAGCTGTGGCTCGACGGCGACGTGCTGCGGTTCTTCGTGCACTGGCGGCAGAAGGCCAAGCGCACCGACTACGACCTGTCCGCCGTGCTGCTCAACGAGAAGTTCGAGTACAAGGGGCAACTGTCGTGGACGCGGCTCAAGGCCGAGGGCGCTTTCCACTCCGGTGACATCACCGAAGCCGCGGCCGGGGCGACGGAGTTCATCGATCTGCATCGGGACGCGATCGACGCGAAGTACGTCGTGCCGCAGGTGAACGTCTACTCGGGGGAGGGGTTCGACGACGTCGCCGAGTCGATGTTCGGGTTCATGAGCCGCGACCTGGCGCAGATGGGGAAGCCGTTCGAACCGAGCACGGTTCGCGCGCGTTCGTCCATGCGCGGCAAGGGAAAGGTCGCGTTGCCGGTGATGTTCGAGCGGGAGGGCGACACCTGGTACGGCACCTGGCTGCACCTCTACCTGCGTGGTACGTCGTGGGGCAACCGGGTCGAGGAAAACCGCGACATCGTCAAGCTGATCGCCTCGGCTGCGTTGCACCGCAGGTACTTCACCGTGCGCAAGCTCGCGGAACTGTTCGAGCACAAGGGTTCCACTTCGGACGGTACGAAAATCCACATTGGACTCACGCACTCGGAGGCCGGCGGCGTGACCACCGTGGCCGAACTGGGAAACATGCTGTCGGACTGAGGAGTTCGCTGCTACCGTTGCTGATGCGAGGCCATGAGAGGGCTTCCTTCTAAACTCCGGAACCGGTCTGGTCTTCGGACCGCCGGTCTTCTTAGCCCTCTCGCTCTCCTCGCCGACTCGCTCGGGGGACGTGTGTCCGCAGAACGCGCGGACCGCGTCGCTCGTGTGTCTTCTGGGGACGCCCCAGACCCCGGGCTAACTCCATTCGACGGCGATGCCCGCGATACCGGGCCCCACGTCGCCGAAGTACGCGCTGACGACGCCGCCGAGCCCGCACACCAGCTCCTCGACGTCGACCGGCGTGGCGTCGGCGGAGGCCCGGAACTGCTTCATGCAGCGCGCGGGCATCGCGCGTCGGTGGAACGAGAGCTGCACCAGGTAGGAGCCGCACACGTCGCGGAACGTCCGGTGGTGGCCGGGCGCCGCGCTGCCGGTGTCGTCGACGATCGTGAAGCTGAAGACGTGCTCCTCGCCGGCGGCGAGCCGGCGGTCGAACAGCATTTCCACGGCGAGGTTGCGGGAAGCGCTTTCCCGGCGCAGACGCCCCTGCCGGCAGCCTTCGCCGGATCTGACCATCGCGTTCTCGATCAACGAGCCTTCGTCGCCGTGGTGCGTCGCCAGGTACCGGTCGGGGCCCTGACGGACGGCCCGCACGACCAGCCGGGTGGTGATCGAGCGCTGTTCGCGGTGCATGCCCAGTTGGACGGTGTCGTGCACGGACAGCACTTCGAGGTCGGCGTTGCCGCGCGCCGCCTCGGGTACGGAGTCGAACGACGCGAGCAGCGGCGCGGGCTCGGGCCAGGTGGCGACCGGGCGTGGCGCGTAGGTGTTGGCGTTGCGCGGGCCGATCAGGTCCAACAAGGACGATGGCGGCAGGCGGAGCACGGTCTCCAGCGCGCGCACCGTGCTGATGGCACGCGGTACCTCCGGGTGGCGCAGGCCGCGTTGCCAGTACGAGAGCGTCGACTGGCCGACTTGGACGCCGAGTTGTTCGAGGTGAGCGCGCAGGCGAGCGAGCGAGAGGCCCCTGTGGGCGATCGCCTCGCGCAATGCGCGGTGGAACGGCCCGTAGCGCAGCGTCTCGGCGAGCGGGGTCGGTAGACCCCCGGTCGGGTTACCGATCGGTTCGTTGACCGACTCGGCGTGCCCGGATTCCGCGGCCACCGCGGCACCTACCCTTCACACACGCGCCGTGTGACTGTTCACCGTAGTCACTCGTTCTAGTGATCGAAAGATCGGATTTCGCCCGTGTGGGGGACCCGGTGCGGCCGTGTGAGTGGCGGGCCTCGATCCGGTTAGGGTTCCCGCGTGGGAAAGCTCGTAGTGATCGAAGGCCTGGACGGGGCCGGCAAGCGCACTCTCGCCAACGGGTTGACCGAGGCGCTGCACGCCGAGGGCAGGACCGTGACCAGCCACGCGTTCCCGCGCTACGGCGTCAGCGTGCACGCCGATCTGGTCCGTGACGCCCTCTACGGGAACATCGGCGACCTCAGCGACTCCGTGTACGGGATGGCCGTGCTCTACGCGCTGGACCGGCGCGGCGCGGCCGACGAGATCCGCAAGGACCTCGAAGAACACGACGTCGTGCTGCTCGATCGTTACGTGGCGTCCAGTGCCGCCTACAGCGCCGCGCGCCTGCATCAGGACGAGCACGGCGAGTTCGTCCGCTGGGTCCGCGAGCTGGAGATCGATCGTTTCGGGTTGCCCGTTCCGGACCTGCACCTGTTGCTCCGCGTGCCCGTCGAGGTCGCGGCCGAACGCGCCGCCAAGCGCGAGCAGGACGACAACACCCGCGCCAGGGACATTTACGAATCCGATGGCTCGCTGCAGGCCAGGTGCGGGGTCGTTTACGACGGATTGGCGAACATCAACTGGCTGGCCCCGTGGCAAGTGGTCGACGGGCGGTCAAACGTGAACTTTCATTCGCTTCTGGAACCGCTCTTCACTCCTTGAGTGGTCGCTCACGTGCGTACCGGTTGACACGATCGTGTTACCGCCGCGTCACTGTGAGTGCATAGGAGATCACAATTTGAAGCGTGTTCTGCAGCGCCCCCCGGTCGGTGTCGCCCGTACGGCGGTGCTGATCGCTGCCGCCCGCGCAAACGAGCAAGGTCATCTCCGTCGGCTCTTCGACGACCCACTGGCCGCAGGACTCGTGGAGGCCGCCGGCTCCGCGAGCGACCTGAACGGCGTGCGCAATCTCGCGGGAGAGCACTTCGTCCTGCGGACGCGGTATTTCGACGACCAGCTCATCGGCTCGGCCCAGCCCCAGGTAGTGATCATGGCGGCGGGCCTCGACACCAGAGCGTTCCGGCTGCACTGGCCGCCGGGCACAACAGTGTTCGAACTCGACTTACCCGAGTTGATCGAGTTCAAGGAAGACGCTCTGCACGATCTGCACGCCCAGCCCACCTGCGAACGGGTCGTCGTTCCCGGCGACTTACGTGAGGACTGGGCGACAGCGCTGATCCGCGCTGGATACGACCCGAAGAGGCCCACAGCATGGTTGCTGGAGGGCCTCTTCATGTTTCTGCCGCCGGACGCGGGCGAGCAGATCATGTACTGGGTGAGCGCGCTGTCCGCCCGTGGCAGCACGCTCGCGCTCGAACACGTCAACCGCGCCTTTCGCGAGTTGCCGCAGATGAGAGCCGTGCACGAGCGGTTCGACACGCTGGACGCCCGCTGGCAGTCCGACGTGGAGGATCCGGTCGGGTGGCTGGGCGGTTACGGCTGGCACGCCACGGTGACGCACCAGGTCGACCTGGCCGCGCGGCACGAACGCGCGGTTCCGGCGATCACCGACCCGCGGAAGGTGGGTGATGCGCGCATCTGGCTGGCCTCGGCCATCCGCACGGCCTGACCGGTCTGACCGGACCGAGTGAACGCAGCGGCGCCAAAAGGTAACGAAAGGTGAGCGTTCTGCGGATACTCACGCGAGGATCAGGCCAAATGGGGCGAGGTGGGACACGTGGAACGACAGTTCCGTCCGGTTACCGAACGAGCGCACACCGCCACCAGCGGCAACGGAACGTGGGTGGTGCGCGAACGCGCGACCGGGAGTGCAACGATGTTGAGCATGAAGGCACGCGTGCTCGTCGTCGATGACGACCCCGCCCTGGCGGAGATGCTGACGATCGTGTTGCGCGGGGAGGGCTTCGACACCGCGGTGGTCGCCGACGGTGCTCGTGCCCTGCCCGCGCTGCGCGAGCTCAAGCCCGACCTCGTGCTGCTCGACCTGATGTTGCCGGGAATGAACGGCATCGACGTCTGCAAGGCGATCAGGTCCGAGTCGGGCGTGCCGATCGTGATGCTCACCGCGAAGAGCGACACGGTCGACGTGGTGCTGGGCCTCGAGTCCGGCGCGGACGACTACGTGGTGAAGCCGTTCAAGCCCAAGGAACTGGTGGCCAGGATCCGCGCGCGCCTGCGCCGGACCGAGGCGGAGCCGTCCGAGGTGCTGCAGATCGGCGATCTCACGATCGACGTTCCCGGCCACGAGGTGCTGCGCGAGGGCAGGCCGATCCAGCTCACGCCGCTGGAGTTCGACCTCCTCGTCGCGCTGGCGCGCAAGCCGCGCCAGGTGTTCACCCGCGAGGTGCTGCTCGAGCAGGTGTGGGGCTACCGCCACGCCGCCGACACGCGCCTGGTGAACGTGCACGTGCAGCGGCTGCGCTCCAAGGTCGAACGGGACCCGGAGCACCCCGAGGTGGTGTTGACTGTTCGCGGCGTCGGGTACAAGGCCGGCCCTCCGTGACAGGTGGCACATGAAGTTCGTTCGGCCGGTGATCGTCAAAGCGCAGGTCCTCGTCGAGGAGGCGCGCAGGCGGTGGGCGGCGTTTGGTGATCTGTGGCGTCGTTCGCTGCAGTTGCGCGTCGTGGTGTCCACGCTCGCGTTGTCGTCCGCCGTGGTGTTCGTGCTGGGCATGGTGCTGCAGATGCAGATCACCAACCAGCTGCTGAACACCAAGGACGAGGCAGCGGTGCGCCAGGCGATGGCGTCGCGCAACCTCATCCAGTCCGATCTGGTCGGTCTCAACCCCGGCCCGGACAGCGTGCAGACGAGGTTCACCAGCGCCATCAACAAACTCGCTGTCGGTGGTGTCGGGACGGACGCCACGACGGCGGGCGCCGGTGCGTTCGAACCGGTGCTGGCCGACGGCCTGGGGTCGAGCGGCGGCGGGCGGGTGCCGTCCGTGGGGCCGCTGGAGGACGTTCCTCGCGGCCTGCGCGAGATGGTCGAGAACGGCGACGAGGGCACCCAGATCTACACGGTGCAGCGCGGCGGCACGGCCACCACGTTGTTCGTCGTGGGCCTGCCGATGAGCACCTCGGCGCGCTCGATGCAGCTGTACCTGATCTTCCCGCTGACCGCCGAGCAGCGCACCGCGGAGGTCGTGCAGTCGACGCTGGTGGTCGGCGGCATCGTGCTGCTGGTCCTGCTCGCGCTGATCGCGAACCTCGTGACGCGCCAGGTCGTGCGGCCGGTGCGACAGGCCGCCGAGGTCGCGGAACGGTTCGCGGACGGCACTTTGCACGAACGCATGCACGTCGTCGGTGAGGACGACGTGGCGCGCCTGGCCGAGTCGTTCAACGAGATGGCCGAGTCGATCCAGGCCCAGTTCAAGCAGCTGGAGGAGTTCGGTCAGCTGCAACGCCGGTTCACCTCCGACGTCTCGCACGAGCTGCGCACGCCTCTCACGACCGTGCGCATGGCCGCGGACGTTCTGCACGCCTCACGTGAGCAGTTCCCCGCCGGACTCGCCCGCTCCACCGAACTGCTGGTCGACGAGCTCGACCGGTTCGAGTCGCTGCTGGGCGACCTGCTGGAGATCTCGCGCCTCGACGCCGGTGTCGAGGAACTGACCGCGGACCAGGTCGACCTCCGCGTGCTGGCGCGCCGGGCGCACGACTCGGTGCGCGCGATCTCGACGAGCGCCAACTCGCCCGTCGTGCTGGACCTGCCGGACTCCGAACTCACCGCGGAGCTCGATTCCCGCCGCGTGGAACGGATTCTGCGCAACCTGCTCGCGAACGCGATCGACCACGGCGAGGGCCAGCCGGTCGAGCTGACGATGCGCGGCAACGCCGACGCCGTCGCGATCACCGTGCGGGACCACGGTGTCGGTCTGCGCCAGGGCGAGGCCGATCTGGTGTTCAGCCGCTTCTGGCGGGCCGACCCGTCGCGCAACCGCCGCACCGGCGGCACGGGCCTCGGCCTGTCGATCTCGCTGGAGGACGCGCGACTGCACGGCGGCTGGCTGGAGGCGTGGGGCGAACCGGGCCACGGCGCCGTGTTCCGGTTGACGCTGCCGCGCACGCACGGCGAGGAACTGCGCGAGAGCCCGTTGCCGCTGGCGCCCGCGATCGAGCTGGAACCCGTTGCGGTGGTGGAAGAACCACTCGCGGAGGAGCCGGGGGAGATCGAGCTGACCGAGGCGGAGATCACCTGGCAGCCCGCGGAGCCGGTGGACGGATCGCCGGCGGAGAAGTCTGACGTTTCGGAGGAAGTGCGGTGAAGCGGCTGGCGTTGCTGGTGCTCGTCCTCGTGACCCTGACGGGGTGCGCGGCGATCCCGACGAACACCCAGCCGAAGCCGATCGGCTCGAAGGACAGCAAGGCCACCAACACCTTCAGCGCACCGGAACCACGGCAGAACATCGACTCGTTCACGCTCGTGCGCGACTTCATCGAAGCGACCTCGAACCCGGACAGCGACTACGCGGCGGCGCGCGCGTTCCTGACGCCCGAAGCCGGCAAGAAGTGGGACACCAAGAACCCCACGATCATCGAGACGTCGTTCGCGACCGTGCCGACCTCGCAGGCGCCGCAGGACAAGACGCAGATCGTGATGCTGCAGGGCAAGTACGTCGGCCGCCTGGGCAACGACAACGCCTTCACGCCGCAGCTCGGCGACTTCCAGCGGCAGGTGAAGCTGGAGCGCAACAGCGAGAACCAGTGGCGCATCTCCGAGCCGCCACCCGGCGTCTTCAT
This sequence comes from Lentzea miocenica, assembly GCF_033949945.1. Classification (NCBI taxonomy): domain Bacteria; kingdom Bacillati; phylum Actinomycetota; class Actinomycetes; order Pseudonocardiales; family Pseudonocardiaceae; genus Lentzea; species Lentzea miocenica. Next base: position 89,107 of record NZ_JAXAVW010000021.1, on the reverse strand, counting down.
CCCGCTGAGCCTGTTCAACAGCAACTACCGCCGCGTGACGCTCTACTTCTACAACCCCGAGTTCACCGTGCTGGTGCCGGACCCGCGCTACGTCGTCATCCCGCCGGCCACCAGCATCCCCACCCGCGTCACCGAGCTGATGATCAAGGGCCCCGGTGACGCCGTGCGCGACACGCTGGTGAGCTCGCTCGGCCCGGAAACCGACTCGTTCTCCGAGACGAAGGAATCCGACGACGGCGCCCTGGAGGTCAACCTCACCAAGGTGGGCAAAGACCTGACGCCGGAAAAGCGCAAACAGATCGTGGCCCAGGTGGTGAAGTCCTACTCGGGTGTCACGTCCTCGCGGGTGCGCGTGCTCGTCGACGGCCAGCAGATCCTGCCGGACCAGCGCGACTACCGGCCGTCCGACGTGTCGGCGACCGCGGGCGAAGCGTTGCTGGCACTGAACGCGAACCTCCAGGGCATGCTCGTGGTGGACGGGTCGATCCGCTCGCTCACCGACGGCAACCCGATCAAGGGCCCCGCCGGCGCCGGCGCGTACGGCGCGGTCTCCGCGGCGCAGTCCCTGGACGGCTCACGCCTGGCCGTGGTCTCCCGCTCCGGCGGCGGCATGCGCCTGCGAGTGGGTGAGCTGGAACAGGACCTGTCCGAAGTGGTGGACCTGCGCGCCACCTCGCTGACCAGACCGACCTGGCAACTCTCCACCGACCCCAAGGAACCGGGCAACGAGGTGTGGACGGTCATGGACAGCGCCTCCGTGGCCCGCGTGACCCGCTCCGACAACGGCACCTGGTCCGCCAAGGGCGTCAACGTCACCGACATCGCCCCCTTCGGCGCCATCAGCGAGCTGCGCCTGTCCCGCGACGGCACTCGCGCCGCCCTGGTCATCGCCGGCAAGCTCTACGTCGCGTCCGTGGTGCGCAACAACCAGGACGTGGCCCTCCGCTCACCCCGCCAACTCCAGCCCTCAACGCTGGGCTCCTCCGTGCAGTCCATCGACTGGCTCTCGCAGGACGTGCTGGTGGTCTCCTCCTCCATGCCCTCGCTGCCGGTCACGAGGGTCTACACGGACGGCTACAAGCTGGACCGCTACAGCCAGTCGAACCTCACCGTGCCGGTGAGCTCGGTGGCGGCGGCCGCCGCTCGTCAGGTGCAGGTGATCGACCCCTCCGGGTTGTGGTCCGCTTCGGACATCACCGACGTGTGGAAGGCGAGCGCGATCCGCGTCTCGCCAGGAGCCCTGGTCTTCTACCCGGGCTGACCGCGTCGGGGTTGGTGCGGCGGAGCTGACCGCGTTGTGGTGCTGAGCCGTGGTGCCGGGCCGGGTTCGTGGTGGTGTTGGGGCGCGAGCAGCGCGGGCAGCGCGGGCGCGTTGTCGAGCCGGGTGGCCTGATTCCTGCTCGGGTTCGATGCGGGCTGGCTGACGTCGGTACGAGCCGACCCGACCAGCACGAGCACGGCACGCTTGCGCAGCCCAGCCTGCAACGCCCGGACACAAGCCGCGCCGTGGCCGCTGCGATGTCCAGGTCGTCGGGCAGCGCCGTGGTGCCCGGCGGCGGTCTGCTGTCGACCTCACCCCCGTCTCCGCGCAGGGGCCACGGTCGCCCGCCGAGCCGCGGCTCCTGCGCGGCCTCACCGGGTGCCCTGGTCACTGCCCCGGCTGGTGCGGCCGCGCCGACGTCAGCACGAGCACCGCGTGAGTGCGCACCCCGGCCGCGCGCAACGCCCGCACACAGGCCGCCGCCGTGGCCCCCGTGGTGACCACGTCGTCGAGCAGCACCGTGGTGCCCGGCGGCGGTCTGCCGTGGACCTCGACCCGACCCGCGAGGTTCTGCCGCCGAGCGGTCGCGCTCAACCCCACCGAGTCGACCACCCCGGCCGCGAGCCTCAACACCGGCGCCACGGACGCGATCTCGACGTCCCGCGCGATCCGCAGCATGTGGTCACCGCCGCGGCTGCGGGCCGCGCTTCGCCGTGACGGCGCCGGGATGAGCGTCCACGGCCCCGGTCCCACCGAGACCAGTGCCGCGGCGACCAGGGCGCCGAACCACGCCACGAGCGCCCGTGCGCCGCGTTCCTTGAAGCCGAGCACCAGTTCCCGTGCGGCGCCGTTGTAGGCGGCCAGCGTCCACACAGGAGGCCCCACACCGGGCACCTGGAGTCGTAGTGGCGGCCCGAAGTCGTCGAGGCACGTGGCGCAGCAGGCGGTGCCGTGGAGGCCGCAGCCGGCGCAGGAGGGTGGTAGGAGCAGGTCGAGGGCTGTCATGGGATCAGGATGGCGGCGGGGTCTGACAGAAAATCGCGGTCAGGGCCCGGAAAGCGCGGCCGGGGACCTGGACGGGGTCTTTCGGCACCGCCCACAAGGGTGAAGTTCCGGTGGCGTTGTCGATCACCACGGGCGCCGGACCGGACCGGTAACCCCTGCTGGGGATGAGTTCTGTGACCAAGGACCAAGATCCTGTAACTCGTTTCGCCCCGTTTGTCCCAACGTCTGTTGACGGGACGTTTCAGAACTGAGGCGTCCGCACTTCGGGTGTCCCCAACACCCCTGCGCGCGGGCGCGGCGACACGCCCGCGGCGGGCCAGGCCAGTGCCCGCTGCGGCCGGTACTGGTTAACGATTATTCACATCCTGATCTGACCAGCGGTTATTCCTGGGAATACCGGGTATGACCGCCTCGGGCGTGATCAACGCTCTTGTCCCGCATTGGGCGAAATCCCCCGTTCAGCCGGGCGTGACTGGGTCGTGATCGGTCATCGACGCCGATCAGTTCGGTTGCAAGAAGTGCGATGAGGTCTCACTTGGTGGTTCGGAATCGATCTCTTCCAGGTTTCGGGAACATGACGCGGGGGTCGCCCGTTGGCTGGGTATGAGGCTGCGACTGGACCCGTTCGACGCAGCGAGACTGCCGTCGAGTGCAGGTCTGGTGCTGCGCCGTTCGGGTGAGCGAGGTGCTGGCCGGTTTGGTTCGGAGCACGCTCGGGAAGTGATTGGCAACGCGCTGTCGTCGCGCTGCGTAGTCACCAAAAAAACTCGTCGTTCCCCCGGCAAGGGGGCTTACGCGACGGTGAATCCCAAGCTAACGTGCACCGCTATCAGCGTTCCCGGCCCGCGGGGAGGAGGCGAACAGCCCATGATCCTGGCGCCGTGAGAGCTGAGGGAGACGACCCTCTGCGACACATCTGCGATCCATGATCGCCACGGCGTTCTGAATGCAGTCCAGCCATAGCTCGCAGCAAAGCGAGGGAGGTCGTGTATGGACATCGTCGTTAAGGGCCGCAACGTCGAGGTGCCCGATCACTACAGGGTGCACGTCGCCGAAAAGCTGGCCCGGCTTGAGCGCTACGACCGCAAGGTCATCCGCTTCGACGTGGAACTTTTCCACGAGCCGAACCGCCGGCAGTCGAAGAACTGCCAGCGAGTCGAAATCACCGGCAAGGGACGTGGACCAGTGGTCCGTTCCGAAGCCTGCGCGGGTGACTTCTACGCCGCGCTCGATGCTGCGGTCGCAAAGCTCGAGAACCGCCTGCGTCGGTCGCACGACCGCAGGCGCGTCCACCACGGGGCACGGGCCCCGATCTCGGTGGCGGAAGCGACAAGCGGACTGGGAGAGATCCCCTCCGCAGGCGAGAGCATGACGTCACGCCGCGCGAAGACCGCGGTGCTCGACGCACCCGAGGCCGACTACGAGGGCATGGCGGAAGTGCCCGCGCAGCGTTGGGACGACGGCCTCGATGACAAGTTGCCCGGACGCGTCGTACGCGAAAAGGAGCACGCCGCCAAACCGATGACCGTCGACCAGGCCCTCTACGAGATGGAACTGGTCGGACACGACTTCTACCTGTTCGCCGACACCGAATGCGGGCGCCCGAGCGTCGTCTATCGCCGGAAGGGATTCGACTACGGCGTGATCAGGCTGGCCTGATCCGGTTCCAGACACACACCCACCTTCGACCGCCGCCGCCCCGCACCCCTCGTGTGCGGGGCGGCGGCGTGCGTCGTTCACCCGCCGCGTGTTCACCGTGAAGGTGAACTTGGCCGAGCCAGGAACCTTTACGCGGGCCTCATGCGTTCTCCACACCAGTAGCCGAGCTCGGGGGCACGGCGACAGGCGACCTGCGGAAGATCGCAGAAGGGCACCTGACCTGCACATACCAGGTCGGGCGACTCAATCCGCCTGTGTCTGTGCACACACCTTGGCGACTTGCCTACGATGGGCAGGGGAAAGGCGTCCGACGTGGGCGCGCCGCGATACAGGTGATGAGGTCTATCCAGATGGTGCTGTCCCGACTGCTCCGCTCCGGCGAGGGCAAGATGCTCAAGCGCCTCCGCAACATCGCACAGCACATCAACCACCTGGAAGACGAGGTGGTCGACCTCTCCGACGCCGAGTTGCGCGGCAAGACCGACGAGTTCAGGAAGCGCCACGCCGAGGGCGAGTCGCTCGACGAACTGCTGCCGGAGGCGTTCGCCGTCGCCCGCGAGGCCGCGAAGCGCACGCTGGGTCAGCGCCCGTACGACGTCCAGATGATGGGTGGCGCGGCGCTGCACCTCGGCCAGATCGCTGAGATGCGCACCGGTGAGGGAAAGACGCTGACCTCGGTCATGCCCGTCTACCTCAACGCGATCGCCGGCAAGGGCGTCCACGTCATCACCACGAACGACTACCTGGCCAAGCGCGACGCGGACTGGATGGGCCGCGTCCACCGCTTCCTGGGCATGACCGTCGGCGCGATCCTCTCCGAGATGACGCCCGACCAGCGTCGCGTGGCGTACAACTCGGACATCACCTACGGCACGAACAACGAGTTCGGCTTCGACTACCTGCGCGACAACATGGCGTGGAGCCTGGACGAGTGCGTGCAGCGCGGCCACTACTACGCGATCGTCGACGAGGTCGACTCGATCCTCATCGACGAGGCCCGCACCCCGCTGATCATCTCCGGCCCGGCTGAGCAGTCCGCTCGCTGGTACACGGAGTTCGCCCGGCTCGCCCCGCGCATGCGCGGCATCGACGTCACCCAGCTCTCCCAGAAGGACCGCATCGAGGTCATCGAGGAGAAGTCGAAGTCGTACCACTACCAGTACGACGAGAAGAAGCGCACGGTCGCCGTCACCGAGCTCGGTGTGGAGTTCATCGAGGACCAGCTCGGCATCGACAACCTGTACGAGGCCGCGAACACGCCGTTGGTGGGCTACCTGAACAACGCCCTGAAGGCGAAGGAGCTCTACAACCGCGACAAGGACTACATCCTCCGCAACGGTGAAGTCATGATCGTCGACGAGTTCACCGGTCGTGTGCTCTCCGGTCGCCGTTACAACGAGGGCATGCACCAGGCCATCGAGGCCAAGGAGAACGTCGAGATCAAGGCGGAGAACCAGACTCTCGCCACGATCACCCTGCAGAACTACTTCCGCCTGTACGAGAAGCTCGGCGGCATGACCGGTACCGCCGAGACCGAGGCGGCCGAGTTCCACCAGACCTACAAGCTGGGCGTCGTCCCGATCCCGACGAACCGCCCGCCGCAGCGCAAGGACCAGCCCGACCTCGTCTACAAGAGCGAGGAGGCGAAGTTCGACGCCGTCGCCGACGACATCGCCGAGAAGCACGAGAAGGGCCAGCCGGTCCTGATCGGCACGACGAGCGTCGAGCGCTCCGAGTACCTGTCGAAGCTGTTGGTGCGCAAGGGCATCCCGCACGAGGTGCTGAACGCGAAGCACCACGACCGCGAGGCGCTGATCATCGCGAAGGCCGGCCGCAAGGGCGCCGTCACGGTCGCCACGAACATGGCCGGTCGCGGTACGGACATCGTGCTGGGCGGCAACCCGGACATCATCGCCGACCACGAGCTGCGCGACCGCGGCCTCGACCCGGTGGAGACGCCGGAGGAGTACGAGGCCGAGTGGGCCAAGGTCGTCGAGGAACTGACGACCCAGGGCAAGGCGGAGGCCGACGAGGTCCGCGAGGCCGGCGGTCTCTACGTGCTCGGCACCGAGCGCCACGAGTCGCGCCGCATCGACAACCAGCTCCGCGGCCGCACCGGCCGTCAGGGCGACCCCGGTGAGTCGCGCTTCTACCTGTCCCTGCAGGACGAGCTGATGCGCCGCTTCAACGCGTCCATGGTCGAGATGGTCATGACGCGCCTGAACGTGCCGGACGACGTGCCGATCGAGCACAAGATGGTCACCCGCGCCATCCGCAGCGCGCAGACCCAGGTCGAGCAGCAGAACTTCGAGATCCGCAAGAACGTCCTCAAGTACGACGAGGTCATGAACCGCCAGCGCACGGTGATCTACGCCGAGCGCCACCGCGTTCTCGCGGGCGAAGACCTGAAGGACCAGGTCGAGCACATGATCGTCAGCGTCGTGGAGGAGTACGTCAACGGCGCCACGGCTGATGGTTACGCCGAGGACTGGGACTTCGAGAAGCTCTGGACCGCCCTCAAGACGCTGTACCCGGTGAAGCTGGACGCGAAGGAACTCCTCGAGTCCGACGAGGACATCACCCGCGAGTACCTGCGCGAGCTCCTCGTCGAGGACGCGCTGCAGGCCTACCGCGACCGCGAGGCCGACATCGACAGCCGGGTCGGCGAAGGCGCGACCCGCGAACTGGAGCGCCGCGTCCTGCTGTCCGTCCTGGACCGCAAGTGGCGCGAGCACCTGTACGAAATGGACTACTTGAAGGAGGGCATCGGCCTGCGCGCCATGGCGCAGCGCGACCCCCTCATCGAGTACCAGCGCGAGGGCTTCGAGATGTTCAACGCGATGCTCGACGCGTTGAGGGAGGAAACCGTCGGCTTCCTCTTCAACCTCCAGGTCGAAGCAGCCGAGCCGGAGCCCCCCGCCGAGCCCGAGATCCCGGTCTCGCTCAGCGCGGCCCCGCAGGCCCTCCCGCAGGTCCAGGGCAACGGCGGCGGTGGCGGAGCCCGTGCCCGCGCCCGCGCCGCCGCGGCGGCCCAGCAGCAGGCGCAGCAGCAGGCCCAGGCCCCGGCCGGTCCCGCGATGGCCCAGCTGTCCAGCGGCAACGCCATCCCGCCCGCCCTGCGCGGCAAGGGCCTCGGCGGCCCCGGCCAGCAGAACCTGAGCTACAGCGGCCCGGCGGAAGACGGCGGCGTGGACCAGCACGGCGAGGCCAGCGGCGCCGGTCAGCAGGGCGGCGGCGCCACCCGCAAGGAGCGTCGTGAGGCGGCCCGCCAGGAGGCGAAGAACCAGCGCAAGAAGCGCTGACCGCGAGCTAGATCCGCAAGCGAGGCCCTTTCGCACTCCCGGTGAGTGCGAAAGGGCTTTCTTGCGTTCTCGGGCACTCACTCGAGGATCGCGAACGTCGTGAAGCGCCAGCGGCCGCTGTGGTGCTCGGCCCTGGCGGCGACAGCCACCACCCGCTCGTCTCTCCGCACGGTCACCGAGATCTCGGCCACCAGCCGCGCCGGATGGCAAACCCGAGGCGCCCGAACCATCCGGGTCGTCCGAACCCGGACCAGCGCGCCCAGCCGGGCAGCCAGCCCAGGGACGGCGAGCTCCCGCAACACCCGCCCTGGCCGCCGCCCGTCCAGCACCTCCAGCACCATCCCGACCAGTCGGGCGGCGTCGAGCGCGGGTGACGGCGGCTCGGGCACCGGCACCCACACCGGACGAGGCCGAGGGCGTGGCCGTGGGATGAAGCCCGCGCCAAGACCGGTCGGGGGCTCGTAGGCGGGCAGACGACGAACAACTGGGGGCATGCCGAACCTGGCGACCGGCGCGCGTCATCAGGACACACGACACCCGAAAGTGGGTACCGTCCACAGGTGCTGAAAGCCCTGGTGCTCGACTACGGCGGCGTCCTGACCGACCCCGGCGAGGACAACCCGTCCGAACCGCCGCTGCTCACCGCGCTGCGCAAAGCCAGGCAACACGGCCTGAAAACCGCCCTGCTGTCCAACGCGGACGGCTGGTGGCAACCACCGTCGAGCTGGCAGGGTCTGTTCGACGCCACGATCATCTCCGGCGAGGTCGGCCTGGCGAAGCCGCAGCAGGAGATCTACCTGCTCACCGCCGCCAAGCTGAACCTCGAACCGCAGGAGTGCGTCTTCGTCGACGACCTCCCCGTCAACGTCCGGGGCGCCGCGGCCGCGGGCATGGTCGGCGTCCACCATCGGTCGACACGGTCCACCCTCGAGGAGCTGGAAATCCTGCTAGCGATCGCACTCCGCGATTGAGGGTTCACCCCGAGGCGTAATTGCCCGGTATTCGGCTGCGCACTACTGTCCATTAAGCAACCAGTCGAATGCTTAGGGGAGAAAATGCGAAGAATTGTCGCTTGTGTTGCAGTCGCCATTGCAGCCACGGCAATTGCATCACCCGCGCAGGCACAGGGGCCGCGCGATTGCTACGACGAATACCAGCGCGACGGGCGCAGCGTCGAGGTCTTCTGCGACCGTGGCGGGCCCGGCCGGTTCCAGGCCGTCGCGCACTGCTCCAACGGCCTGGGGTTCTACTGGGAGCAGTTCGGCTCGGTCGGCAGGGTCAGGGGCTCGTCGTCGTTCGCCGAGTGCACGTCACTGCTGGGGCGTCCCCAGATCAACGACTATCACGTCCGCTGGCTCTGAGCCCGGCGCACGAGCTCGAAGCAGAGCACGGCAGCCGCTGATGCCACGTTCAGGGATTCCACGCCTGCCGCCATCGGAATCGACAGCCATGACGTGATGTGTGGCCGCACGTCGTCGGTGATTCCCGACGTTTCGCTGCCCAGCACAAAAGCGGCGCGTGCGGCGAATTTCGCGGAATAGATCGTGTCCGAAGCGTGGGAATCCAACGCGTAAAGCGGGTAGCCGGACGCTCGCAACAATGCCGAGGCCTCCGCCGCGGTGCCGCAGCGCAGCACAGGCGCTCGGAAAGCCACCCCGGCGGAGGCCTTGACCACCAGCGGGTCGATTGAGGCGACACCTCGGCGCGGCACCACGATGCCGTCGATGCCCGCGGCGGTCGCGGTGCGCAGGATCATGCCGACGTTCGCGGGCGTCGTGATGCCGTCCAGCACGAGCACGGACCGCAGCGAGTCCTCTTCCAACGCCAGCGCGAGGGGCTTCATGCGCGGTGCCACCACGTCGGCGAGCACGCCCTGGTCCTGCTTTCCGTTGCCGGCCAGCACCTTCACGCGCTGCGCGGTCGCCCGCTGCACCTCGACGCCACGGGAGCGGGCCGCGTCGATGATCTCGCGCGCCGCCGGTCCGCGGGCCGTGTCGGCGAGCACCACCTTGTCCACCGAGAGCGCCGGGTCGTCCAGCGCCTCCAGCACTGGCTTGCGGCCGTAGACGGTGACGAAGCGGTCCTTGGGCGAGATCTCCACGGGAAGAGGGTGACAGAGCCCGGCACAGCCGTCTCAAACGGGTGAAGAGCCCGACTAGAGCCGTTCGGCCCTTGTGCTTTGCATCATATGAATGATGATCGTCACATGACGGCAGGTATGCGCAGCGTCGCGCAACGTCAGCATCTCGCGAGCGGCCAGGACTCGGACGTGTTCATCCGGTCCGACGGCCTGCTCGTCAAACGCACGCGCACCGGCCGTGACCTGCGGCGCGAGGCCGAGATGATGTCGTATCTGAGCGGTCACGGCATCCCCGTGCCGCGCGTGCACGACGTCACCGCCGACGAGCTCGTCATGCAGTACGTGCCCGGCCCGCGGATGTCCGAGGAGATCGGCCGCAAACCGTGGCTCGCCGGTCAGCTCGGCCGGGATCTCGCCGAACTGCACCACCGGCTCGACGTCATCCCCGCGCCCGACTTCCTTTCCGGCGAGGGCGACCTCCTGCACCTCGACCTGCACCCCGGCAACGTCGTGCTCGGCCCGGAAGGCCCCGTGGTGCTGGACTGGGCGTGTGCCACGAAGGGCGACCGCAGGCTCGACGTCGCGCTGAGCTGGGTGTCGCTCGCAGTCGCCCGCCTCGCGCCGGTCAAGAAGCTCACGCGGTGGCGGTTCCTCAGGTCGTTCATGGCCAACGTGGACCCGAAGGCGATCGAGGCGATTCCGGAGGCCGCGCGCATCCGGCTGGAGCGCCACGACCGTGACCCGGTCGAACGCGCCGCACTTGAGAAGTTGATGGACGGCAAACGCCACTAGGCTGGGCCCCATGCCGGACCGCCTGTCAGCGCTGGACGCCTCGTTCCTGTACCTGGAGGACTCCACGACGCCGATGCACGTCGGCGGCGTCGCCGTGTTCCGACGGCCGAAGGCGGGCTTCGACTACGACAAGCTCGTCGATCTCATCGAGCAACGCCTCAGCCTCGTGCCGCGCTACCGGCAGAAGGTCGTGCAAGTCCCGGGACGCATCGCGCGGCCCGTCTGGGTCGACGACCCGGACTTCGACGTCACCTATCACGTGCGCCGCAGCGCCCTGCCCAAGCCGGGCAACGACACCCAGCTGCACGACCTGGTCGCGCGCCTGATGTCGCGGCCGCTGGACCACTCGCGCCCGCTGTGGGAGATCTACCTGGTCGAGGGCCTCGACAAGAACCAGGCCGCCGTCATCACCAAGACCCACCAGGCCATGATCGACGGCATCGCGTCGCTGGAGATCGGCCAGGTCATGCTGGACGTGTCGCCGACGCCGCGCACCAACGTCGAGAACCTCTGGATGCCGCAGCCGGAGCCCGGCTCGCTGCAACTCGTGGCCGACGCCGTCACCGACATCGTGCAACGCCCCGGCGAACTCGTGGAGAACGTCCGCAGCGCCGCGCTCGACACCGTCAACACGGTCGAGAAGATCTTCAACGCGTTCGGCGTGCTCGCGTCCGCCGTGCGCACGGCCGCCACGCCCGCACCCGGCTCGCCGCTGAACGTCCGCATCACCTCGCCGCAGCGCCGGTTCGCCGTCGCCCGCGCCCAGCTCGACGACCTGCGCGCCATCCGCAAGCAGCACGGCGGCACCGTCAACGACGTGGTGCTCGCCGCTCTCTCGGGCGCCCTGCGCAACTGGCTGCTCAGCCGCGGCGAGAACGTCACCGGCAGCACCACGATCCGTGCGATGGCCCCTCTCTCGGTGCGCGAGGCAGACCCGGACTCGGGCAACAACGTCTCGGCGTACCTGGTGGACCTGCCGGTCGGCGAACCGAACCCGGTCGTGCGCCTGCACCACGTGAGCCACGCGATGCGCGCGCACAAGGAATCCGGCCAGTCCGTCGCCGCCGACGCCCTGGTCAAGGTCTCCGGCTTCGCGCCGCCAACGCTGCACGCACTGGGCGCGCGCGCCGCGTCGTCGTTCTCGCGCCGGTTGTTCAACGTGATTGTCACGAACGTTCCCGGCCCGCAGGTGCCGCTGTACGCGGCGGGAGCGAGAATGACCGAGATCTTCCCGGTTGTCCCGCTCGCGAAGAACCAGGCGCTGGCCATCGGGGTCACGTCGTACGACGGCGGTGTTTACTTCGGCTTGAACGGCGACCGCGACGCCATGTCCGATGTGGACGTTCTCGCGACCATGGTCGAGGAGTCGGTGGAGGAATTGATGGGAACGGCGAGCGCCTGATGAGGGTTTACATCCCGGCCACGGTGCCGATGCTGCGCACGTTGGTCGACAGCGGCGAACTGACCCCGATCGGCGGCACGGCCTTCGCGCTGACGCCGGCGCTGCGCGAGTCCTACGCGGCGGGCGACACGGAGGAGCTGGAGTACGCGGCGATGCTGGACGCCGCCCGTGCCTCCCTGCGCCTGCTGGCGGGCGACGAGAAGGCAGAGGCGCGTCGTGCGGTGATCGCGGTCGACATGGAGGACGTGACGCTGCGCCCCGACCTCGACTTCTCGGTGGTGAAGGTCGTCGGCTCGTTCACCATCAAGGACGTCGCGTCCGTGCACCTCGACACGGCCGAGGCGGAGGAGGACGTGCGCGCGGCCGCGGACGTCGTGGACGCGGCGGACCTGGGCGATCCCGATGCGGAGTTCGCGCTGGGCAGCGCCGAGGACCACGAGCTGGCCTGGTACGCGGCACAGGAGCTCGCGTTCGTGCTGGAACTGATGTAGCCGGGGCCGATGCAGCGCCGTTGGTGCGCACGCCGCGCAGGGTTGTCGGCCGGGTCGGCCGGGGCGTCTGCAAGTACCGCCAACCCATGATCGAATCGCTGCCAGCCACTACCAACTCAGCGTTCACCCCGGCTCGTGCCTGCCGAACGTCGGGGCGCGTGCCTCGGTCTCGCCGTGGGCCGATGCCGGACGGGAGCCGTCAGTCCCACGGTCCCGGGCTGCCGCATCACCTGACGGCGCCGACTGCGGCCATGGCGGTTGCACGCGGTCGGCAACCACGCGTCCTGCCGGGTGGCGGTCAAGTGCGGCTACACCCTGCACGACCTGCTCCCCGCCGCACCGCCCGCATTCCGGCGAATGGACACCGACACGCGCGATCCTGCTGATCAGCCAGGTTTCGGCGCTCACATGCCTTCCGCGGGCTCCCAGAGCTCGATCCGGTTCCCCTCCGGATCGACGCACCACCCGAACCGCCCGAACTCCGAGTCCTCGGTGTCCGGCAGCACCTCGACCCCGCGCGCCTTCAGCTTCGCCATCAACGACGGCAGGTCGTCCACGCGCAGGTTCAGCATGGTGCGCTGGTGGGGTTCGCCGATGTAGTCGGTGTCCTGGGCGAACAGCGCCATCGTCGTCGTGCCCGGACGGTCGGTGGTCGCCGTGTCGAGCCAGTGGAAGGTGACGGCGCCCTTTTCGCTCATCGGCACGCCCAGGTTGTCGCGGTACCAGGCGGCCAGGCGCGCGGGATCCCGGGAACGCAGGAAAACCCCGCCGATGCCAGTCACCCGCGCCACCCGACGGACCCTACTACCGCGTGCCACGATGGGGGAATGGACGCCGTCACGTCTGCACCCGAACCGGTCAACGAGCCCGTGCGCACCTACGTTCCCGGCAGCCAGGAACGCGCCGGCCTCCAGCGACGCATCGCGGAACTCGAGGGCACCACCCACGAGCTGACCATGACCATCGGCGGTCAGCAGCGCATGGGTGGTGGCGACCGGATCGACGTGGTTCAGCCGCACGACCATCGGCACGTGCTCGGCGTGACGGCGCAGGCCACCAGTTCGGACGTCGCGGACGCCATGCGGGCCGCCCAGCACGCCGCGCCCGGCTGGCAGGAGTTGCCGTTCGACGAGCGGGCCGCGGTGCTGCTCAGGGCGGCCGACCTGCTCGCGGGGCCGTGGCGCGACACCCTCAACGCGGCCACGATTCTCGGGCAGTCGAAGTCGGTGCAGCAGGCCGAGATCGACTCGGCGTGCGAGCTGATCGACTTCCTGAGGTACAACGTCCACTTCGGCCGGCGGATCCTCGAGGAGCAGCCGAGAAGCAGTCCCGGCGTGTGGAACCGGATGGATCACCGGCCGCTCGACGGGTTCGTCGTGGCGATCACGCCGTTCAACTTCACCGCGATCGCGGGCAACCTGCCGCTGGCGCCCGCGTTGATGGGCAACACCGTGGTGTGGAAGCCGTCGCCGACGCAGCAGCTGGCCGCGCACTTCACCATGCGGATGCTCGAAGAGGCCGGGTTGCCGCCGGGCGTGATCAACCTCGTCACCGGCGACGGCCACGCGGTGAGCCAGGTGGCGTTGCGGGACAGGTTCTTCGCCGGGCTGCACTTCACCGGTTCCACGCGCACGTTCAAGGCGCTGTGGCAGACCATGGCGAGCAACCTCGACAACTACCGCGCCTACCCGCGCGTCGTCGGCGAGACCGGCGGTAAGGACTTCGTGCTGGCTCACGCTTCCGCTGATCCCAAGACGCTCGTCACCGGTCTCGTCAGGGGCGCTTTCGAGTACCAGGGCCAGAAGTGCAGTGCCGCCTCACGGGCGTACGTCGCGCGTTCGTTGTGGGAGAGCGATGTACGCGAACGGCTGCTCGACGTCACGAAGTCGTTGTCCTACGGCGATGTCACGGACCTGTCGGTGTTCGGCGGCGCCGTGATCGACCACCGCGCGTTCGCCAAGCACAAGGACGCGCTGCTGATGGCTTCGGCGTCCACTTCGGTCGAGGTGCTGGCCGGCGGCACGTGTGACGACTCGGTCGGCTACTTCGTCGACCCGACGGTGCTGCTCGGCACCGACCCGCACCACGACATCTTCACGAGCGAGTACTTCGGGCCGATCCTCGCGGTGCACGTCTACGAGGACGCGGACTTCCCGGACATCATGGAGACCATCGACAACTCCACGCCGTACGCGCTGACCGGCGCCGTCTTCGCGCGCGACCGCGTTGCCGTTCAGCAGGCGCAGAAGGCGTTGCGGTTCGCCGCGGGCAACTTCTACGTCAACGACAAACCGACCGGCGCCGTCGTCGGGCAACAGCCGTTCGGCGGTTCACGCGGTTCCGGCACCAACGACAAGGCGGGCTCGATCTACAACCTGCAGCGTTGGACGAGCCCGCGCGTCATCAAGGAAACACTGGTGCCACCGGCGGATCACAAGTACCCGCACATGGGTTAGAGGGTCCATCGGGCGCGGACGACGCCGTCCGCGTCCGGCAGCACCGCTTCGAAGTCACACCGGACGCCCGCGTCGAACAGCGTCATCGGTCGCTCGAACTGGTCGGCCGTCAGCCCGGCGAACACCTCGATCCACGCGCGCGGGGCCATGGCCGGCCGCTGTCCGACGTTCACCAGGTGCCACCGCCACCGCCCGCGGAACACCTGCTCCAGCACGGCGATCGGCCTGCCCGCCTGCACCGCGAGCAGGTCGACCCTCGCCCAGAACGCGTCGTCGGCGGGTGGGTACGGCGGCTCGTCATCGTCGAAGTACGGCGTGTGGAACGGAGTCTCCACCGTCAGCCCGGACTCGCGGGCCTTCCTCATCGCGTTGTCGCACGGCACGCGAGTGGTGACGTAGAAGTACTCCCAGCTGTTGTGCAGCACGAACCGGTCGTCGTCCGCGGCGATCTGGCACCCGAACGCCTCGCCGTGCAGCATCGCCCGCACGACCGTCAACGCGTCCGCGAGCGACACCTCGTAGCCGTCGTGCAACACGTCCAGCAACCCTGGCGGGAACATCGCCGGGTCTGGGTCGTAGGCGCCGGGTGTCCACAGCGCGAGCACGTCCACACCGGACTCGGCCGCGAACGCCGCCACCACGTCGAGCTGTGCCTGCTCGACCTCAGGACGCAGCTCGGGGTCGTACTTCGTGAGGCGATAACCGTGGTTCACCAGACGGTGTCTACACGCCACTAGCGCGGATCGGCCCGCGGTTTCCAGCCCGTCGCCCCGGTCAGCTTCGTGCTCACCACGCGCTGGGACCGCCCGAACACCTCGAACAACGCGTTGAACCCGCCGAGGAACCTGGGCAGCCGCGTGATCCCCATGTCCCGCTTCAACACCGGCGACCCGACGTTGTAAACACCAGCAGGCGCGTCCAGCACCGCAACGGCCGCAGCGGCAGCGTCACCGGGATGCACGACCGACATCCAGCCGTCACCGACGAGCACCGGCGGCGACTGCGCCGCGCCGCCGATCAGCATGCCGATGCGCAGGAACACACCGCCGGGGTGCGCGAGAACGTTCTGCTGCGCCTGCACCGAACTCGCGATGTGCTCGACCGGCTTGAGCGGCGCGTCCTCGTCGAGCTCCCGATCGCCGCCGTCCGCGTACACGAACGAGATGCCCTCCTGCACGATCCGCCCGACGCCGGCCATCCGCGCCGCCTCGACCAGCGCGGCGCTGCCCTCGGTGCGGATGCGGTTGTTCTCCGCCCAGGCGCTGGCCAGGACGGCCTTGGCGCTCAGCGGGATGCGGGTGGCGAGGTTGATCACGGCGTCGTAGCCGGTCAGCGCGGTGGCGAGCTGCTCGGCGTCGAACAACGAGGTCTTGTGCCGGTCCAGCACCCCGACCTCGTGCCCGGCCGCCCGCAGCAGCGGCAGCGCTTCCCGTCCGAGCACACCCGTCGCACCTGTCACGAATACCTTCATGACGAGTGGACGAGACAGCCCGTCAGGACGTGACAAGCACTCGCTTGAACGCCGATTTCGCGTAGCCCTGGGAGAGCGAGGCGACCTGGTCGGGGTTGCCGTTCCGCAGGTGGGCGATGACCTTGAACGACTCGGTCGCGTTGACCGCCACGAGCGTCGTGCACTCCACGACGCCGGATCCGGTGACGCACGAGGACGCCGCGGAATGGCCGTCGCCGACGAGCATCTCCATGGTGTCGGCCGGCCGCACGTAGGCGTCCGCGAACACCACCAGGACGATCAGGTCCGTCTCGGCACCGGACCCCTCCCGGAACACGCAGGACCGAGGCATGTTCGGATACGGCTGCGGCGTGTCGCTCAGCGGCGTGTCGAAGTCCGCGGCGGTGAGCAGCAGGCACGGGTCGGCGGGGAGCTTGCGCGGCGTGTCGATGCGCGGCGACGTCGTGGCGACCGTCGTCGTTGTCGTCGGCGTCCTGCTCACCGTGTCGGGAGGCGTGGCCACGGGCGTGGCCGTGCAGCCGGCCACGAGCAGCAGGAGCAGCAGGTGGCGCTTCACTTCGGCAACCTTTCCAGGGCCTTCAGCGCCAGCTCCTGGGTGAGCTGGCCGATGAAGTTGAGATCGTGGTGCCGCCGGACGACCTTGATCGTGATCAGCTGCCCTTCCCGCACCTCGACGACGCCCTCGCAGGTCACCAGCCCCGACGCGTCCGCGCACCTGCGCGTCATCGGGCGGTCGCCGATCACGGCGCCGTAGCCGCCGTTCGTCATGAGCCGGTCCGACTCCTCGGCGAACGGCTTGAGGAGCAGGTTCACGTCGACCTGCGTGGCGCTGGAGGTCCACGCGCAGTCGCGCTTGGTCTTCCCGATGGTGGTTTGCGTGGACCGGTCCTCCGCCTCGAACACCTCATCCCCGCGCAGCAGCGTGCACGCGTCGGTGTTCTCGAACTTCGGCGGCTCGGGGGCAGGTGGTGTGGTCGCGCAGGCCGTCAGGGCGAGGAGCAGCACAGGGACAAGTCGGATCACGAGAACAACCTTTGCACCACGGCGACGGATCGTGTGCGGGCGACCATCCCGATGTCGTAGTTGGGCGGGGTCCGCGACGCGTGCATCACCAGCACGCGATCGGGCGCCAGCTCGGTCACGACGACGCCCGTGCTGGTCGGCGGGTCGTCAGAGCTTTCGAACTGAACACCCCACCACGCCTGGTGGCCCTCGACCTTCAGCTCGGACCCCTCTCGTCCCACGCGCGCTTTCGCCTCCTCCAGCGACTCGTTCTCGATGCTCATCCAGACGGTCTGGGCCTCGATCGCCCACCGGCAGGACAACGGGCTTGAGAGCGGTTCCGGTGCCTTGGTGAGCGGCTTCGCGAAGTCCGACGCGACGAGCAGCGTGCAGGCGTCGACCGCCGCGAGGTCGCGCAACTTCGGCGCGGCCGAGGTCGGTGCGGGCGCGGCAGACGGCGTCGGGGTGCACGCCGCCACCGTCATGAGCGTGAGAGCGATCCAGAGGTGTTTCACGAGGCCTTCTCCGTGCTGGCCGACTTCAGGAACCACTGGCTGCCGTCGGTCCGCGGCGCTTCGCAGGCGCAGCACGACGATCCCCAGAAGTCTGTTCACGCGGAGAGTGTGACTGATCGGCGCGAACTCATTCCGGGTGTTCGTCCAAACCGGCCTTGGACGCCAGCAGCCGCCGCAACGACGTGAGCCGGCCCGGCGCGTCCGGCACCAGTTCGCCCAGAATGCAGCCGGGGTCCTCGGGCGCGCCGAGGTGGCCGCAGCCGGGCGGGCACTCCTCGGCGGCCTCGGCGAAGTCCGGGAACGCCTTCACGATGTCGTCCGGCGTGATGTGCGCGAGGCCGAACGAGCGGATGCCCGGCGTGTCCACGACCCAGCCGCCCTCCGGCAGGCGCAGCGCCACGGCCTGGGTCGAGGTGTGGCGGCCCTTGCCGACGCCGGACACCACGCCCACCGCGCGGTTCGCGTCCGGCACCAGTTTGTTGACGAGAGTGGACTTGCCGACGCCGGAGTGGCCGATGAGGCACGACACCGTGTCCGTCAGCCGGGCGCGCAGGGCGGCGGGTTCCTCGTCGAAACGCGTCACGATCACCGGCACGTCGAGTTCGGTGTAGAGCGCCAGCAGCGAGTCCGCGGACGCGAGGTCCGACTTCGTGAGGCACAGCACCGGTTCCAGGCCGCCGGCGTACGCGGCGACCAGGCAGCGGTCGATGAAACCCGTGCGTGGTGGTGGATCCAGCAGTGCCACCACCATGATGAGCTGGGAGGCGTTCGCGACGACGACGCGTTCGAACGGGTCGGTGTCGTCCGCGGTCCGGCGCAGCACCGAGGTCCGTTCCTCGACGCGCACGATGCGGGCCAGCGTGTCCGGCTGGCCCGACGTGTCACCCACGATCCCGACCTGGTCGCCCACCACCACGGGCGTGCGGCCCAGTTCGCGCGCGCGCATCGCCGTGACGACGGCACCGGACTCCATCGCGCACGTCCAGCGGCCCCGGTCCACGCCGATCACCATCGCGGTCTCGGCGTCGGCGTGTTCCGGCCGCCTCTTGCTGCGCGGCCGCGTCCCCTTGCCGGGGCGCACGCGCACGTCGGATTCGTCGAGCTTGCGCCAGTCCTGCTTGCTCACTGTCTACGCGCCCCCGCCGAGCATGGTGTTCCACATCCCGGGGAAGTCGGGGATCGTCTTCGTCGTCGACCCGATGTCGTCCACCGACACGCCCGGCACCACCAGCCCGATGATCGCGCCCGCGGTCGCCATCCGGTGGTCGGCGTAGGCCTTCCAGACACCGCCGGTGAGCGGCCGCGGCTCGATGATCAGGCCGTCCTCGGTCTCGGAGGCGTTGCCGCCCAACCCGTTGATCTCGTTGACCAGAGCGGCGATGCGGTCGGTTTCGTGGCCGCGGATGTGCGCGACGCCGCGGATGACGGTGCGTCCCTCGGCCAGTGAGGCCAACGCGGCCACCGTCGGCGTCAGCTCGCTCTCGTCGCGCAGGTCGATGTCCAGACCGGACAGCTTCGCCGGGCCGCGCACGGTCAGACCGCGCTCCGACACCTCGACCGTGCATCCCATGCGCTCCAGGATGCCGCGCACCGCGTCACCGGGCTGGGTGGTCGTGGCGGGCCAGTGCGGAATCGTCACCTCGCCACCGGTCACCGCGGCCGCCGCCAGGAACACCGTGGCGTTCGACAGGTCCGGCTCCACGTGCCAGGTGCGGCCGGTGATCTGGCCCGGCTCGACGTGCCACACGTTCGCGTCGGTCTCCACCCGGACACCGACCGACCGCAGCGTCTGGACCGTCATGTCGATGTGCGGCAACGAAGGCACGGGCTTGCCGTCATGCCGCACCGTCACGCCCTTGTCGTACCGCGCGGCGGACAGCAGCAGCCCCGACACGAACTGCGACGAGCCCGACGCGTCGATCGTCACCTCTCCACCGGGCAGCGATCCCGTGCCGCGCAACGTGAACGGCAGCGAGTCGCCCTCGATGTCCGCGCCCAGCGAACGCAACGCACCCAGCACGGTGCTCATCGGTCGCGTGCGGGCGTGCGGGTCGCCGTCGAACCGGATCTCGCCTTCGGCCAGCGCGGCGGCGGGCGGCAGGAACCGCATGACCGTGCCCGCGAGACCGCAATCGACGTCGGCCGGCCCGCGCAGCAGACCGGGCAGGACGTCCCAGCCGCCGTCCTCGCGATCGGTGAAACCGACGCCGAGGGAGGACAGCGCGGCGGCCATCAGCACCGTGTCGCGGCTGCGCAACGGCGCGTGCACCGTGGAGGGTCCGTCGGCCAGTGCCGCGAGGACCAGAACGCGGTTCGTGATCGACTTCGAGCCGGGCACCGGCACGGTCGACTGGACTGGACCGGGTGCGCTGGGGGCTGACCAGTGCTGAGTCATGCCTGAATGATCCCGCATGGCCGGTGGTGTGGTGACCACCAGCCTTCACCGCGGCTTGCGGCGCCCAGCAGGCAACCGTCTGGACGACGCAAGCCGGGGCAAAGGCTGGCGGTCACCACACCAGGGTGGCTCGCACAGGTGTTCCCGACGTGCGACGATGACGACTTCGGAGGTGATCGGTTTTGTGTGGTAGGTACGCCTCCACCAAGGACCCGGCGCTGCTGGCGGCCGAGTTCGACGCGGTGGACGGGACCGGCGACGAGGCGCCGGGTGCGGACTACAACATCGCTCCCACCAAGCACGTCATGGCGGTGGTCGAGCGCAAACCTGAGGACGAGGACCTGGAGCGCAGCATCCGGGTCATGCGCTGGGGCCTGGTCCCGCACTGGGCCAAGGACCTCTCCGGAGCGGCCAAGATGATCAACGCCCGCGCCGAGAGCGTGCTGACCAAGCCCGCCTACAAGCAGTCCGCGATCAAACGGCGCTGCATCCTGCCCGCCGAGGGCTGGTACGAATGGCAGCCCGGCGAAGGGCGCAAACAGCCGTACTTCATCACCCTCGGCGATGGCGCTTCGCTGGCGATGGCCGGCATCTGGTCCGTGTGGTGGAAGGACGACGTCCCCACCGTCACGTGCGCGGTGCTCACCACGGACGCCATCGGCGCGATGACCGAGGTGCACCACCGCATGCCGTTGCTGCTGCCTCAGGACCGCTGGTCGGCGTGGCTCGACCCGACGTCGCTGGACCCGTCCGAACTCCTGGCGCCGGACCCCTCGATCGTCGACGCGCTCGAACTGCGCCCGGTGTCGACGGACGTGAACAGCGTGAAGAACAACAAGGCCTCCCTGATGGACCGCGTCTCGCTCGCCGAAGACGAGAAGCCCTCACCCACCTTGTTCGAGCTGTCGTGACAACGCTGTTGGTGGACACGCCGCACGGCCCCGCGCGGGCCTCGCTGCACTGTGCCCACGAACCGCGTGCAGCTCTGCTTCTGGGCCACGGCGCCGGTGGCGGCGTGGAGGCCCCGGATCTGGTCGCCGCGTGCCACGCCGCCAACAAGGTGGGCGTGCACGTGGCCCTGATCGAACAGCCCTACCGCGTCGCCGGCCGCCGTGCCCCCGCGCCCGCCAACCAGCTCGACACCGCCTGGCTGTCGGTGGTCGGCGACCTGGGCGAGCGCTGGTTCGACGGCCTGCCCCTGGTGTTCGGGGGCCGGTCGTCCGGTGCCCGCGTGGCCTGCCGCACCTCGGTCGAGGGCCAGGCCGTCGCGGTGCTGTGCCTGGCGTTCCCCGTGCACCCGCCGGGCAGGCCGGAGAAGTCGCGCATGGCCGAGCTGGACGGCGTCGAGGTCGCGACCCTGGTCGTGCAGGGCGAGAACGACCCGTTCGGCCAGCCCGAACTGGCCCCGCACCGCGAGGTCGTGCTGCTCAAGGGCGACCACTCGCTGAAGGCGTCCGTGGACGACGTGGGCAGGTTCGTCGGAGAATGGCTGGACCGGGTTCTGCGTCCGCTCGACTAACGTTCTGGCGCATGACGGTCTTCGATGAGCAGGGCAGGCCAGAGCCACCGATGGGCGGCGACGAGCTCGCCACCCTGAAGGGCTTCCTGGAGTTCCACCGAGCCACCCTCGCGTGGAAGATCGACGGCCTGACCGAGGAGCAGTTCAACGCGACTACCGCGAAGTCCACGATGACCCTCGGCGGCATGCTCAAGCACCTCTCCTACGTGGAGGAGCAGTGGTTCCGCGTCGTCCTGCACGACCGTGAGCCGCTGGAACCGTGGGCGAGCGTCGACTGGAAGGCCGACAACGACTGGGACTGGAACTCGGCCGCCCGCGACACCCCGGAGCAGCTGCTTGCGCTGTGGCGGCGTGCTGTCGACGGCGCGCGGAAAGACCTCGGCGAGGCGCTCAGGCGCGGCGACCTGAGTCAACCGGCGAAGCGCGCGCCGTGGCGGGACGGCCGCGTCCCGAACCTGCGCTGGATCCTGACCCACATGATCGAGGAGTACGCGCGGCACAACGGCCACGCCGACCTGATCCGCGAGGCGATCGACGGCGCAGTCGGCGAGTAGTCGAAACGTTTCACCGTTTCGGTGCAACCGAGTTCGGATCACGGGCGTCACCCGGATACAGGGGATGTACCGATCGAGACGCATTCGGGGAGACACACGTGAACACGTTCGGCAGGACCGCAGTCGCGCTGACCGGTGCAGCTCTTGTGGCCGTCGCGGGAAGCGGCGCGGCCAACGCCCAGTCCGAGACGCAGTGGTGCACCGGCGGTGACCTGGTGATCAGCGCCCACCGCATGAACAAACCGTCGGCGAACGCAACGGCGCACTGGATGAGGTTCGCTCCCGCCGAGGGTGCCTCCTGCAAGATCGGCGGCAGCCTCAGCAACGTGCGCTTCCTCGACGCCGGGGGCCGGGACATGAACATCCCGCTGGCAGGCGGCCAGACCGGGCACTACGTCGAGGTACCGGTCGGCGGGATCCACGAGGCCGCCGTCTACGTGGGTTCGCAGATCCAAGGTCCGACCGTGACGCCGGCCTACATGCTGTTCAACCTGCCCGGCCAGGGCAGCCTGGGCGATCTGGTGCTTGTCGCGTGGCCGTCCAGCATCGGCACGATCGTCCGGGTGGGAGACGTGATGGAACCGGTCGGCTAAGCGCTGATCGGCGCGACCACCGCGTTGGTGAGTCGCACCAGGTCGGCAGGCGTGATCTCGACTTCGAGCCCACGCCTGCCGGCACTGCAGAACACCGTCTCGAACTCCGAAGCCGACGAGTCGATGACGACTGGCAGCCGCTTCTTCTGCCCCAACGGGGAAATACCCCCGGCGACATAACCCGTCGCGCGCTCGGCGTCGGCGACGACGGCCATCTTGGCCTTCTTGCCCTTCAGCGCGGCCGCCAGAGCCTTGAGATCGAGCTGGACGGTCACCGGCACGACGCCGACCGCGAGTTTGCCGTCCACCTCGGCCACGAGCGTCTTGAAGACACGGCCCGGCACCAGCCCGAGCGCCTCGGCCGCCTCCAGGCCGTAGGACTCGTGGCGGGGGTCGTGCTCGTACGAGTGCAAGGTGTGCGCCACCCGCTGCTTGTCCAGCAGCGCTGTGGCGGGCGTCCCACGTCCGGCCATGCGGAATTACTACCAGCACGTCCGTTGTTACTCAGGACGTGGTGACGAACATGCTCGAGCGGCCCCGCGTATTGTCGGTCCCGACCCAGAACCAGTGGGAAGGGAGCGCGGTGCCCGCCACCGGCACGACGGAGACGACGGCGGAGCGAGCCGCGCGTTTCGAGCGCGACGCTATGCCCATGCTCGACCAGCTGTACTCGGCTGCCCTGCGCATGACGCGCAATCCGGCGGACGCCGAGGACCTGGTGCAGGAAACGTTCCTCAAGGCCTACTCGGCGTTCGCGTCCTTCTCGGAGGGCACGAACCTCAAGGCGTGGCTGTACCGGATCCTGACGAACACCTACATCAACGGCTACCGCAAGAAGCAGCGCCAGCCGATTCAGCAGCCGACCGACGAGATCACGGACTGGCAGCTGGCGCAGGCGGAGAGCCACACCTCGTCCGGGCTGCGCAGCGCCGAGGTCGAGGCACTCGACAACCTGCCCGACAGCGACGTCAAGGAAGCATTGCAGCGGTTGCCGGAGGAGTTCCGGATCGCGGTCTACCTCGCCGATGTCGAAGGCTTCGCGTACAAGGAGATCGCTGACATCATGGGCACCCCGATCGGCACGGTGATGTCCCGGTTGCACCGGGGCCGTCGCCAGCTCCGCGACATGCTGGCGGACGTCGCCCGCGACCGCGGTTTCCTCCGTAGCGGCAACGGCAGCAACGGAGACGCGTCATGAACTGCGGCGAACCCCACGACACCGACTGCTCAGAGGTGCTGTCCGAGGTCTGGCTGTTCCTGGACCAGGAATGTGACCAGGGTCGCCGTGCGGCGCTGCAGACGCACCTCGACGAGTGCCATCCGTGCCTGGAGCAGTTCGGGCTGGAGGAGCACCTCAAGGCGCTGCTCGCCCGCAAGTGTGGCGGAGACTACGCACCCGCCGACCTGAAGGCGCGCATCCGGGCCACGATCGTGGAGATTCGCACCGAGGACTGAGATCCTCACCCCTGAACGACAAAAAGGCCTGGTCACCGTGATGGTGTCCAGGCCTTTTCGCAGCACTTAGGCGTTGGGGCGGTTGCCTCGGTTGGCGCCGCCCTTTTTGCGGTCGCGGCGCTTGCGAGCACGCTTCGACATCTGTGTCTCCTAGGATCAGAACTTGCTTCACCCACCAGTTTGACATGGAGGAGTTCTGAGCACGCTCACGGACCTGCTGGCCGAGCACACCAAGCTCTCCGGCGCCGCCGCCGACCACCTCCAACTGGTCGTCGCGGAGTGGCAACTCCTCTCCGACCTCTCGTTCGCGGACTTCAACATGTGGGTGCCGCTGGACGACAACAAGTTCCTCTGCGTCGCACAGGCCCGGCCCACCACGGCACCGACGGCTCACCCGGAGGACGTGGTCGGCAGCGAGGTGGACACCGAGGAACATCCGCAGCTGCGCCGGGCCATCGACGAGTCGCGGATCTGCCGCGAGGAGGACCCGCGCTGGCACCTGGGCGTGCCGGTGCGGCGGGAGACCATCCCGGTCAAGCTGGGCACCCAGGTCATCGCGGTGCTGAGCCGCAGCACGAACCTGGCCGTGCCGCGGGTGCCCTCGCCGTTGGAGATCTCGTACCTCGGCAGTGCGGCCGACCTGTGCCAGATGATCGCGGACGGCACGTTCCCCGCGCCCGAACCGTCCCCGGACGTGCACACCAGCCCGCGCGTCGGCGACGGCCTGATCAGGCTCGATCCGTCCGGTGCGGTGGTGTTCGCGTCGCCGAACGCCCTGTCCGCCTACCACCGCATGGGGCACGCGTCCGATCTCGTCGGCGTGCACCTCGCACCGCTCACGCGCAGCCTCATCGGAGACCCGTTCGACGCCACCGAGGTCGCGCAGCGCATCCGGCAGGCCCTGGACGGGCAGCCGTCGATGCGCATGGAGGCGGAATCACGGCGCGGCGCCGCGGTGCTGTTCCGCGCGTTGCCCCTTCGGCCACGTGGCCAGGCGGCTGGCGCGATCGTGTTGTGCCGCGACGTCACCGAAGTGCGCCGGCGTGACCGTGCGTTGATGTCCAAGGACGCCACGATCCGCGAGATCCACCACCGGGTGAAGAACAACCTGCAGACCGTCGCGGCGCTGCTGAGGTTGCAAAGCCGCAGGTTGAGCAACCCGGAGGCGAAGGAGGCACTCGCCGAGTCGGTCCGCCGTGTGACGTCCATCGCACTGGTTCACGAGACGCTGTCGATGTCCGTCGACGAGCGGGTCGACCTCGACGACGTGGTCGACAAGGTGATCCCGATGATGGGCGACGTGGCGGTCACCGAGACCCAGGTCAGCGTGCGTCGCGAGGGTGGTTTCGGGATCGTGCCCGCCGAGATCGCCACCCCGCTGGTGATGGTGCTGACCGAGCTCGTGCAGAACGCCTTCGAGCACGCTTATGCCCCTGGCCAGCGCGGAGAGGTCGTCGTGCATTCGGAGCGATCCGCCAAATGGCTCGACGTGACGATCACCGACGACGGAAAGGGGCTTCCGCCCGGTTTCTCCCTGGAGCGCACGGATCGTCTCGGTCTGCAGATCGTTCGGACCCTTGTTGATTCCGAATTGAGAGGCTCGTTGAGCTTGCGGCGACGGCCCCGAGGCGGTACAGAGGCGGTCCTGCGCGTGCCGCTCAGAGGGCGGCGCTAAACTAACGCCGTGCACACGTGACGGCCAGCCTCAGCGGCTCTCACGTGGTCATGCGGGAGGGTGTGCAAACAAAGAAGCCCGACACCTGGCACGGTGTCGGGCTTCTTCTTTATTGCTTGGTTCGCGGCTAACTGCCTGGTCAGGCGTTGCTGCGGGCCCGCGTGCGGGCGTTGCGGCGCTTGAGAGCGCGGCGCTCGTCTTCGCTCATCCCGCCCCAGACGCCGGCGTCCTGGCCGCTCTCGAGAGCCCACGCGAGGCAGTCGGAGACGACGGGACAACGACGGCAGACGGTCTTCGCCTCGGCGATCTGAAGCAGCGCGGGACCACTGTTCCCAACGGGGAAGAACAGCTCGGGGTCCTCGTCGCGGCAGATCGCGCGGTGGCGCCAGTCCATTGGAACTACTCCTCAGCTAGGCGCGCACAAGGGCACGCCGGTTGTCAGCGGTCGTTTTGGGGTGCTTGTGAATGCTTTCACGAACGGCTGGGATGTCAAGGGGTTAGCACTGACCCGGTGAGTGAACTCACCCAAAAGATCGACAGCGTTCACCTGGGGTTTAACGCTCTGCTGTCACTCGACTGCAGTACATCCCGGGTGGGTACCGAGACGGTCACGAACCGATCACGGACTGTCAAGTTGCTTATACGGCAACAGTCAACGCGTCGGGGACTGCCCGGAACTCCACCGCAGTCGTCATGCCGAGGAAATCTCCGTCGACCTGGAGGTTGGCGGGCTCCTCGCACTTCACTCTGACATAACCCACGTCATCACGCCGAACGAGATTCCCGCCCTTCGGATTCCCCGTCGAGAGGACCTGGGCGATGTAGCGCCCGACGGTGGGTACCCGCAGGGTCTTCAGCGCACTCATGCCCAGGCCGCCGTCGAACGACGTGCTGGGGTTGAGCTGGATCGCCCTGTCACCGAAGTACGTCCACGGGTCGGTGTTCGACACGAACACCATGCCGACGTCGTTGAACGGCGCCTCTCCCGGAATCTCGACCGTGAAGTGCTGCGGCTTGCGCACGTTCTGCGCATAGGCCTTCAGTGCCACCGACAGGTAGAGGGCGGGACTCGCGTTGCGGCCCTTGGCGCGTTTCTTCTCCACACCCGCGACGACGTCGGCGTCCAGGCCCATGCCCGCGTTGAAGGTGAACCAGCGGCCGGAGCCGCCCTCGACGACGTCCGCGAAGACCTGGCCGAGCCCGATCCGGCGCCTGGTGCTGTGCTCGATGGCCTGAAGCAGGACGTGCGTGGCCTCGACCGGGTCTCGGGGGATGCCGAGCGCGCCCGCGAAGACGTTCGCCGAACCGCCCGGCACGACGCCGAGCATCGGCTTGTTGGGACGGGGGCCGCCACGCAGGATGCCGTTCACGACCTCGTTGACCGTGCCGTCGCCGCCGTGGGCGATGACCAGGTCGAACCCGTCCTCGGCCGCCTTGCTCGCAGCGTCCGCCGCGTGGCCGCGGTAGGAGGTCTCGATGACCTCGAGCTTCACGTCGCTGGCGAGCGCGTGCGCCAACACGTCACGGCCCGCCGGCGTCGTTGTAGTCGCCTGCGGGTTCACCACGAGAAGAGCGCGCACTACTTGAGAGTAAGACAGTGCGTGACCGTCAGCCGCGCGCATGTCCTCCCTCAGGGTGGCTCCAGCCTCACGAAAGTGGCGCAAATCTCCCTTCCGTCACTACGGCGTTCCACCTCGCAGCCGAGTGCACCCCGGACGACCGCCGGCTCGCTGAAGGCCCCTTGATCTTCCCGCGTCAGGCGTGCCGAGTGAGCCCTCCAACCGGGTGGCCTACGATCCGTGACCAGTACAGAACGTGAGGAACGGTCCCGTGATCAGTAAAAACCCGGCGCCGCCGCGCTCGGTGCGCATCGCCGCGGTGCTCACCTTTCTGCAGGGTCTGGGCGGCATCGCGCTGGCCGTCGCCCTCGCCGTCCGCGTGATCGGGGGAGCGACCCCTGCCGGTCCGATCCTCGGCGCCGCCGGCGTGCTGGTGATCTGGTTCGGCGGGGCGATCATCGCGTCGGTCCTGTTGTTCCGCGGCGAGCACGGCGCCCGCACGCCCGTGATCGTCACGCAGCTGCTGCTGCTCGGTTGTGCCTGGTACGCGTACGGGCCGTCGGAACAGCAGCTGCTGGGTTCGCTGGGCGGCATCTACTGCGTCGTCGTGCTCGTGTTCCTGTTCACCAACGACGGCCGCCGCTGGGCGTTGGGCTACGACACCCCGGACTCGGCTGATGTGAACGAAGGTGACAAAGCCGACTAACGGAGGGTGGTCACGGTCACACGACCGGGTGAAGCTGTGCGTGGTTGCTTAACCACTCCCTGCACTCACGAGGTGACCAACCATGCGTGTTCTGACCGCGATCGCGGGCGCCTTCCTGGCGGCGCTCTCCGTCGCTCCCGTGACGGCTTCGGCAGCGCCCGAGGACCCGAACATGTCGCCGATGATCATCGGCGGCAGCTATGCGTCGAACTTCCCCTACGCGGCACGCCTGTTCTTCAACGGGCGGCAGAACTGCTCCGCCACGAAGATCGCACCTCAGTGGATCCTGACCGCTGAGCACTGCGTCTCGGGCAACGGCACGTACACGTTCCGCGCGGGCAGCTTGGATCAGACCTCCGGTGGCCAGCTGGTCACCGCGAACCAGATCATCAAGCACCCGTCGGCCGACCTCGCGCTCGCGCGGGTCAGCACGTCGATGTCCGCGCCGTTCGCCCCGCTCGGCTCGACGGTCTCGGTCGGCGAGACCGTGAAGATCTACGGCTGGGGCGCCACCTGCACCAACCAGCCGGAGATCAACTGCCAGTCCCGCTACCTGAAGGTCGCGGACACCCGCGTCACGACCACCAACGGTCGTGACTACCGCGGTGGCCAGGCCATCAGCGTGCGTCGGATCGACGGCATCGCCGCTGGCGGGGACTCCGGTGGCCCGATGTTCGCGGACGGCCGCCAGGTCGGCGTCGCGTCCACCTCGGACCGTTCGAGCGTCTCGAACTACACCAACATCAACAACACCAGCTACCGCAGCTGGATCCGCCAGTACACGGGCGTCTGATCTGACCGCACGCGGGGACCTTTCGTACCGTCTGAGGGTACGAAAGGTCCCCGCGTGCCATCTGCGAGTGTCACCCTGCGTGTTCACGAATGGTGGATGGACACGAACGGAGTAGCCAGTTACCGTGCTGCCAGCGTTCGCGCCGCTCGGGAGCAGCAGGGTGAGGTGCGCAGTGCAGGACGGCCCGAAGCGGGTGACCACGAATGGCGATTCCGAACGCCCAAATATGGCTCGCCTGTTCGACTACTACCTCGGCGGAGCGCACAACTTCGCGGTTGACCGCGCGTTGGCCGAGGAAAGCATCAAACGCTTCCCGGTAGCCGAAGTGGCTCGCACGATCAGGTCCTTCTCCCGTCGCGTGGTGCGGCTGTGCGTGGAGGAAATGGGCATTCGCCAGTTCCTCGACCTCGGCAGCGGCATTCCGACCGCGGGCAACGTGCACGAGGTCGCGCAGTCCATCGACCCGTCCTGCAACGTCGTCTACGTCGACCACGACCTGGTGGCCGTCGCCCACGCCCGCACGATGCTGCGCGACAACCTCAACGCCGCCATCGTGCAGTCCGACATCTGCGACGTCGGCGCCGTGCTGCGGCACCCGGAGACGCGCCGCCTCATCGACTTCACCCAGCCGACCGCCGTGCTGATGGTCGGCATCCTCCCGTACGTCATCGACGAGCCCGCGGGTGTGGTCGCGCGGTACAGCGCCGCGTTGTGCGAGGGCAGCGTATTGGCGTTGACACACCTGACGAAGGACGTCGAGCCCGGCCTGGTGGAGCAGCTGGTCGACCTCGCGGACGAGATGGAGTCCAAGCTCGTGCCGCGGTCCAAGCAGGACGTCGAGGAGTTCGTCTGCGGGCTCAAGCTGCTGGAGCCCGGCCTGGTGCTCGCCGCCCATTGGAGGGCGGACGGCGAGCTCCCGGGTGCTTCGGCCCTGGCCGACGCGTCGACCTACGGTGCGGTCGGCGTCATCTAGTTCGTCTTGGCCCGCAGAGCCTGACCGGTCGTCGTCGTGCTGTCCGTGACCGACGTTCCGCTGCTCTTGCGCCACTGCAGGTCGTTGGCACCTGTGCTGCGTTCCACCTTCACGCCGTTGAGCGAGATGTTCTGCACGCTGTCGGTGGTGAACGCCGGGCGGCCGTCGCTCTTGTCGAACTCGATGGTGCTGTTGAGGAACTTCACGTCGGTCGCGTTGCGGATCCAGAACCCGAACGCCGGCCGCACGCCGAAGATGCGCGGCGGGTACTCCCCGGAGACCTCCGGCGGGCTCTTCGAGGCGTCCGACTCCTTGTGGTTGCCCGGAACCGTGAGCTTGACGTTGTCGAACGTCAGGCCGGTGATCTTCGAGTCCGGCCGGCCGGAGATGGTCGACGCGTACTCCGGGTCGCCGGGGATGTCGCGCGGCGCGGTCAGGTTCGTGCCGGTGATGTTCCGGTAGGTGATGTTGCGGATCTTGCCGGTGGGCGGGCTGTTCGGGCAGCGGCCGCGCTTGCCGATGTGGATGAAGATCGGCGAGGCGGTCTTGGTCAGCTGGATGTTGTCGTAGACGACGTCCTCGATGACCGCGCCGTCCATCGACACCATGCCGAGGCCCGCCTTGGAGGCGCCGGTGACCTTGAGGTTGCGGAACTGGATGTTCTTGAAGCTGCCACAGGTCTCCGAGCCGAACTGGATGGCGTTGTTCTCCGTCGACTGGATGGTGGAGTCGCGAACCACGTTGTTCTCGCTCAGGAACGTCTTGCCCGTGGCGTAGTCGCTCTTGAAGGCCACCGCGTCGTCGCTCGCCACGATCGTGGAGTTCGACAGCTCGATGTTGGAGCTGTTGATGAAGTTGATGCCGTCGCGGTCGTCGGGGCTGTCGACGGTGATGCGGTCGAGCTTCATCCCGTTGCAGCCGTTGACGATGATGGCGAAGTGGCCGGCCTCCTTGAACGTCACGTCGGTGACGTTGACGTTCTTGCAGAACTTGAGCGACAGCATCTTGTCGCCCTTGCCTGCGGGGATGTTCTCGCCGGTCTCCAGCTTGTTGGCGCCGTCGATCACGCCCTTGCCGGTGAAGCTGATGTTCTCGACGTTCTCGCCCCACAGCAGCGCGTTGCGGAAGTGGCTGTGCCCGAAGTCCTGGTACTTGGAGTTCGGGTTGGACTCCGGTGCGTCGATGCCGCTGCCGGACGCCACGATCCGCGCGCCCTGCTGGATGTTGATGGTGACGTTGCTCTTGAGGTGGATCGAGCGGGACAGGTACGTGCCCGGCGGGATTTCGACGACGCCGTTCCCCGCCGCGGAAGCCGCGGTGATGGCCTTGTCGATGGCGACCGAGTCGATCGCCTTGCCGTCGCCCTTCGCGCCGTAGTCCTTGACGTTGAAGCTGGCCGCCTTCGCCACGCCCACCGGTGCCACGACCACCGCTAGTGCGACGAACGCGCCGGTAAGTCGACGCCTCATCGTTGAGAGGTCCTTCCTCGTCCTGCGTCGAGGGCGGCGGCAGCCCGGCGTCTGAAACGTTCTGAAAACGATTTCATTCCTGACCATAGTGAAGGCCGGGCTCGAAGTACAGGGGTTGTTCGTCCGGCTCGCGTGCTTGCGAACGCCGGTAGCTTGGGTTGGTGGAGTACGCGGCGCCTGGCGAGAGCTTCCGCCTTCCCGGCCTGCCGGACGTGTTCACCGAGTTCGGTCGTCCCGTTCTCGTGCTGGCACGACCTGAGGTGGGCTCGGTCTGCATGTTCGGCACCGGTGGCATCGACGGGTCGCCTTGGACGGTGGACGCCGACTACGTGGACCAGGCTGGATCCGGCGTGACTCATCTGGCGCTCGTGCGCACTCATCGCCCGGTGGAGTCGCGGGTTGTTGATCGTGATCCGCTCGGGTTGTTGCGCAGTGCGGTTTCTTCGTTCCTCACGAACGGCGTCGAGGCTGGTTCGCCCGAAGAACAGTGCCGAATTCTGGACGACGCTCATGCCGCGGCGGAGGCTGCTGTGGCGCGTCCGGCTGTAGTGCGGATCGACGGCGGGCCTGTCGGCTGTGTGGCGCTGGAGATCGGCAGCCGCCGAGGGTTCGTGGTCGAGCACGGGGACGTCGTCGTGACGGTGGTCCTGGCAGTGGCGCCGGCCGGTGACGTCGAGCTGGTCACGGTGCCTGTCACCGCTTCACGCTGAAGGCCGGGCTCGAAGTACAGGGGTGACTTCGTTGCCCGGCCTTCACGCGGTTCAGTTCAGGCTTGCTCAGCCCTGGTACGCGCCCTGCTGGCCCACCAGCGCGGCCGGGCCGCGGTACTGCGCGCCACCGAACGCGAGGATCGCGTAACCGATGATGCTGAACAGCCACAGGCCGACGACGCCGAAGACGGCGTCCTTCGCGAACGACTTGGCGACGTCGATCGAGACGATGAGCGCCATGACGATGTTCACGATCGGGATCAGGAACAGGATCAGCCACCAGCCCGGGCGACCCGCGACCTTGAGCCACACGTAGATGTTGTAGATCGGGATGATCGCCGCCCAGCCCGGCTGCCCGGCCTTGGTGAAGACCTTCCACATCACGACGATCGCGAAGACCAGGAAGGCCAGGTAGATGATCGTGCCGACGACGCCGATGCCGGTGGCGGCGGCGGGGTCAACGGTAGTCGGGTCAGTGCCCACGGTCTTTCCTTCTTTCCACGCTTGCTTTTTGCCGGGGGATCGGCGAGCGGGGACGCTGCCAGGACGGCGCACCCGTCCTGAGTGGAATTCCCGTTTCGTGAGCCTTTCGAGACCTTCCGTCAACCTTCAGAGTGAAGAGCCCAGCTTCTGCAGCGCCTCATCGGCCACTCGCATCACTGTCCACTCGTCCATAGGGACGGCACCGAGCTTCTTGTAGAAGCCGATGCTCGGCTCGTTCCAGTTGAGGACCCACCACTGGAACCTCGAGTAGCCCTTGGCGACGCACTCCTGTGCAAGTGTTTCGAGAAGCTGCCTGCCCAGGCCGTTGCCGCGCTGTTCCGGCGTGACGTAGAGGTCCTCGAGGTAGATGCCGTGCACGCCGTCCCACGTCGAGAAGTTGAGGAACCACAACGCGATCCCGACGACCTGACCGTCTACTTCGGCCACGTGCCCGAACAGCGCGGGACTCTCGTTGAACAGCGCGGTGTGCAACTGTTCCGCGGTGAGATGGCACTGCTCCGGCGCCCGTTCGTACAGAGCCAGCTCGTGCACCAGCTGCACGACCGCGTCGACGTCACGCGGTTCCACCCGCCGGATCATCACACCTCCCAGGCAGGCACGTTGAGCCTGCGCACCTGCGGGTCGCCCCGCTCGTCGCCCAGCTGGCAGATGCCGGCCGGGTCCAGTCCGAAGTGGACGCCCTGGTCAGGCGCCAGCCCCAGCCACGCCGCGATCAGCACGCGGCTGAAGTGCCCGTGCCCCACGAGCACCACGTCGCCGCCGGGCAGGATCTTGCGCACCTCGTCGAGCACCTTGCGCGCCCGCTCCTGCACCTCCCCGTGCGTCTCCCCGTTGGGCATCGGGTGCGACCACACCGTCCAGCCCGGCACGCGCTCGCGAATCTGCGGCGTGGTGATGCCCTCGTAGTCGCCGTAGTCCCACTCGCCGAGGTCCTCGGTGGTCGCGCTGACCTCCAGCCCGGCCAGCGCGGCCGTTCTGGTGGCGCGCTGCCGTGGACTGGTCAGCACAAGTGCCGGCGCCTGGTCCGTGCCTCGCAGCCGCGCGAGCGTGGCGCCCGCCCGGCGTGCCTGCTGCTCGCCCTCAGGCGTCAGCTCGATGTCAGTGCGTCCCGTGTGCCTGCCGCTCTCGGACCACTCGGTCTGGCCGTGACGCAGCAGGTAGAGGTGGGTGCTCACCTGTTCGATCCTAGGGAGTGACCGGCACCACGTTTGGGGGAGTCCACCTACGAGGTACCCCGCTCGCCATGACCGCCGAGCACCCCGACCACGGCGCCCCCGACGAAGTCGACGCCCAGGAGATCCGCGAGGCCTTCGGGGTCCGCGTAGCGCGCATCCGGGCGGAGCTGACCTCGACGTGGAACAAACTGCGCCAGAACGAACGCGGCACCGACACCAGAGGCCAGTGACTCAACGGTCGAACGGCTGCTCCGACGTCCGGTATCGCTCGCCCGCGCTGCCGGGCTTGATCAGCACCACGAAGTCCAGCCGCTCGCCCAACGCGTCCGCGTCGACCAGGTGCGTGGTCACGCTCCACCGGCCCGGCGGCAACGGCACCGCGAAACCTTCGTCGTCCTCGGCGTTTCCGGTGATGTGCTCGATTCCGCTCACCCGCACGTCGGTCTCGCTCACCAGCAGGTACGGCTCGGACCTGACGACGACGTGCTGCTGTTCGGCCTCGGTGAGCGCCGCCTCGTCGCCCCAACGCACGACGAACTCCCAGGCACCGTCCATGCCGGTGCTGAGCGGAACCATCGAGCCGATCTCGATGTGGCGCATGATGCCCGCGTTTTCGAGCAGTTCCTCGTCCCAGCTGTCGTAGTCGACGACGTGACTGAACGGCTTGCGGTGCCACAGCACCTGCATGCCAGCATCCGTCGCCACAAGACCCTGCGCCTGTCCCATGCACGTCCCCCGAGTTCGTCGTGCGCAGGTGAGGGAAATCCCCTTCCGTTGGACCGAATGGCCCAATACGCACGTCGGATTGTCGTTTTAATTGGCAGATTAACGGCGAGATGACGTGCCGCGTGCTGTGCGACGTGGATAGAACGGAGTGGCTCCATCCTTTTATGAGGGGGACCCACATATGCGCCGCACAGTTGCGCTTTTGCTACCACTTTTGCTGGCCGCGGTCATACCCGCGCTGCCGGCGTCGGCCGCGCCGGAACCGCCGTCGACACCGGGCTGGACCGTCGCCGGCGGTGAGATCCGGTGGACCGCTCCCACGCCGATGCCGGCTTCGGACGCGGGCGTGGAGTTCTGGGAGGGCGACAAGTTCCTCGGGATGGCCAGAGAGTCGGCCAACCTGCGCACGTTCACGTTGAACGCCCAGCTCAAGGACCGCGCCGCACTCCAGGTGCGTTCGGCCGGGCGGCGGTTGGACGTCACGGAGCCTTCCGCAGCCAGCTTCGGCGTGCCCGAACTGCCGGCGTTGCAGCCCGAGGCGGCGGTGGATCCCGGCAAGCCGGGGCCGTACGCCACGAGCACCGGGGCGTACACGCTCGACTCGATCAAGCTGCCGGAGTACGCGGCGCCGATCGAGATGGACGCCGTCGTCGTCGCGCCCAAGGGTGCGTCCGGCAAGCGGCCGCTGGTGTTGTTCCTGCACGGCAGGCACGCCACCTGCTACAGCAAGACGAACCCGAACCAGGTCACGCTGCAGTGGCCGTGCCCGGCCGGTCTGACCTCGATCCCGAGCCACCGCGGTTACCTGAAGGCGCAGCAGCTGCTGGCCTCGCAGGGATACCTGACGGTGTCGATCTCCGCGAACGGCATCAACGCCCAGGACGCGATGACCGCCGACGCGGGAGCGCAGGGACGTTCGTCGTTGGTGCGCCACCACCTGGCGAAGTGGGCCGACTGGTCGTCCGGCCGCGGCACGGCACCGGTCGAAGTGCGGGCCGACATGTCGAAGGTGTTGCTGGTAGGCCACTCCCGCGGCGGTGAGGGCGTCAACCGCGCCGCGACCGACAGCCTCACCCCGCCGCCCGGCGACACCGGCTTCTCCGGCCCGGTGCGCTGGAACATCCGCGGTGACGTGCTGATCGGCCCCACGATCTTCGGCCACAACCCGGCACCGGACGTCCCGTCGGTGACGTTCCTGCCCGGCTGCGACGGCGACGTCTCCGACCTGCAGGGCCAGATGTTCCTGGACCAGACGCGCGGCCTCAGCCGTGGCGCCGCACTGCACAGCGCCCTGTACGTGGTCGGCGCGAACCACAACTTCTTCAACAGCGAGTGGACCCCCGGCCAGGCCGAGGCGCCGGCGCAGGACGACTTCTGGCCGGGCCAGACGCCCGACCCGGTGTGCTCACCGGGCACGCCCACCCGCCTGACCGGCGACCAGCAGCAGACCATGGGCGCCACCTACATCGCGGCGTCCGCCCGCCTGTTCCTGGCCCGCGACTCCTCGGTGCTGCCACTGCTCGACGGCTCTGGCGTGCGCGCCCCGTCCGCCGACCCGGCCCGCGTCCTCTCGCACGCCATCGGTGGC
This sequence comes from Lentzea miocenica, assembly GCF_033949945.1. Taxonomy (NCBI): domain Bacteria; kingdom Bacillati; phylum Actinomycetota; class Actinomycetes; order Pseudonocardiales; family Pseudonocardiaceae; genus Lentzea; species Lentzea miocenica. Next base: position 53,277 of record NZ_JAXAVW010000021.1, on the reverse strand, counting down.
GACCGCAAACCGTTCGTCGTGCCGGACGGTTCGACCACTGTTTCGGGTGCGGCCCGCGTTTGCCAGCAGACCTCGCGCGACCCGGCGATCGCGTGCGGCGGCTTCCGCTCGCCGCACTTCGTCGGTTTCCGCTTCGCCTCCTCACAGCCCGAACGCCTGTCGGTGGCGTTGAACTGGACCGCCGCGGGCCAGCCGGCCGAGGTGCGCCCCGCGGAACCGGTGTCGCTGCACGGATCTCGCGAACTCGCGCTGCGCCTGGCCGTTCCGGCGAACACGCCAGCCACTAGGTTCGGCGTCTCCGTGACCGACCAAAGTGGACAGAAGCACTCACTGGGTTCGGTGTCGGTCGCCGGCCTGCCCGGCACCGACCGCACGAGTTCGGCGTGGGCACAGGAAGTCCGCGTCCCGCTGCCCGCAGGCCTGGGTCGCGTGTCAGCTCTGGAACTCCTCCCCGAATCCGCATCGGGCCAGGCGTGGCTCATCGACGCCTACGGCTGGAACAAGGGCCTCGTCCCGGTCGTGCCGGCCCGCCTCGGTCGCGTCGACGCCACCACGACGGCCGTCGACGAGGGCAACGAGGGCACCCAGACCCACAACGTCGTCGTCACGGCGTCCGGCAACGGCACCCGCGTCTTCCGGCTCTTCTACAACACGCCGGACAACAGGCCGGCGACCAAGCTGGTCACGCTGAAGCCGGGCGAGCACCGGACCGAGGTTCCGGTGTCCTTCACCGGCAACACGAGGTGGAGCGCCGACACCCGTTATCCCGTTGCCGTGCAAGCACTCTCCAACGCCGTGGTCGGTGCCGCGTCCGGCGGCCTGCTGGTGCGCAACGACGACCCGGCACCCAAGGTGACCGTCACGCCTGTGGCCGACAGTGTGGCGGAAGGCGGTGTTTTGAAGTGGAAGCTGACGCTGTCCGAGGCCGCTGATGCCGGGGTCATCTTCGCGGCTCTGCCGATCGCTCCTGCTGCTGGGACGGAACTGTCCACAACGGACGTCGATGCCGAGTGGTTCTGGCAGAACTCCGGCGAGGAGGTGCTGCCGTCGCGGCCGCTGTCTTCGACGCAGATGTACCTGTGGGTTTACATCCCGCCTGGTCAGACTTCGCTGGAGGTGACTGTGCCCACCCTCGCTGATTCTGTTGCGGAGGGGGAGGAGCAGGTGCGGTTCCGGTTCGAGGGGCAGCAGCCGAGCGGGGTGGAGTTCGAGGTGACCGGCAAGGTGGCTGACGCCGCGTAGTTCTTCGGTCGCAAGTGAAACGGTGCCGCTTCCTGGTTCAGGGGGCGGCACCGTTCTTGATCCGCTGGGCTCGTTCGGCCAGGCTGCGAGCTTCGTCGTCCCTGCCCAGCTTCTGGAGAACGAGGCTGAGGAGAACGAGGCTTTCCGCCACCTCGGGGTGATCAGGTCCGTAGAGGTTCTCGCGGATGGTGAGGGCCCGTTCGAACAGACCCAGCGCGTCTTCGTCGCGGTCGATCGAAATGAGGTCGAGGCCGCGATTGTTGAGGGCGATGGCGACGAAAGGATGGTCGGTTCCGTAGACGGTTTCGTAGATGGTGAGGACTCGACCGAGCAAGCGTGTGCCCTCCTCCCGCCGACCCAGCCTGCTGAGGACGTTGCTGAGGTTGTTGAGGGACGTGGCGGTTTCCGGTGCGTCGGGCCCGTACACGGTCTCCAGGATGGAGAGGGCTCGTTTGTGCAGGCTCAAGGCCTCTTCGTGGTCGCCTTGATGGCTGAGCACGCGACCGATGTTGCTCAAGTTGAAGGCGAGATTCGGGTGGTCGTGCCCGTAGATCACCTCGTAGATGCCGAGAGCTCGCTTGAACAGCGGGAGGGCGTCGTCATAACAGCCGCGTTCAATGAGGAAGGCGCCGTAGTTGTACGCGGCGACGGCCACCTCTTCATGATCCGGTCCGAAGTTGGCTTCGAAGTGGGCCAAAGCGCGCTCGTGCATCACTTTGGCTTCGGAGTACCGGCCGGTGACCATCATGTACACCGCGGCGCGACTGATCAGCTGTGAGCTCTGGTGAGTGGGGTTGTTCTCCGCTTCGTCGGAAACCGCGAGGACATGAGGAAGCAGTTTCCGCCATCGTGGCCAGGTTTCCGGCGCGTCGACGACACTCGTCGGCAGGTCCGCCAACAGAAGTTGTTGCACACTTTCGCTCGAAGCCGGCTTGCTCGCTCCGTTGTCGCGTGCGCGCAGTGATTGCTGCAGGAGACGGTGGGCGATCGTCACCTCGGCCCCGGTGCGTCGCACGAAGAACCAGTCGGCCAGGGCGCCAACGGTTTCGGCCCAGCTCAGCCGGTCTCGAGCAGCGTCGGCCAGGGGCTGCGGAAGTTCATCGGGATGAGCGGCGAACAGATCGAGGGGCACGGGTTCAGGCGCCAGCCAGGCCAGCAGGTCCAGCAGCTGAAGTGCGGCCGGACTCTGCTCGCCGAGCCTCGCCCGGGACAGGTCCCACAGCGTGGTCAGCGTTGTCTCCTGCCGGTCCACCAACCGCCCGCGGTCGAGCACACGCGCGAACAACGCCACGTACTCGTCAACGGGCATCTCCGTGGTTTCCAGGAACGCTGATGCTTGTTCGATGGCCAGTGGCAGATCCCCCAGCAGTTCGGCCAGCCTTTCCACCTCGTCGGCCGAAATGGCCGGAAGCCGACGCCTCAACAGCTCGATGCTCTCCGGACGATCCAGGACGTCGATGTTCAGCACCTCGCCCAGCGCGGCGAACCCGTTGCGACGCGTGGTGATCACCACGCTTCCCGCCCCTGACGGCAGGTACGGCCGCAGTGCCGAAGGATCTTCCGCGTTGTCGAACACGAGCAGCCACCGTTGCCTGCTCCGCAGCGCGGCCAGGACCTGGGCGATCTTGGAGGGATCGATGTTCATGCCGAGGGCGGAACCCAGCATGCAGAGATGCTCGGGGATCAGTGCCACCTGCTCGGCCGGGATCCACCACACGACGTCGTAGTCGCTCGCGAATCGATGGGCGTACTCGATCGCCAGCTGCGTCTTGCCGACGCCGCCCATGCCGCGCAACGAATGCACCGCGACCGTCGTGTTCGATCTGATGGCCTTGCGCAGCAGGTCCAGCGACTCGACCCGGCCGGTGAAGTTCGGGTTGCGCTGCGGCGCGTTCCACACCGAAGGCAGCGCGCCGGGAAAGCTGGGCGCAGATCGGCCGGGAAAGCTCGGCTGGGCCGCAGGCTTCAACCGGCCGGCCCGCACGCCCTGAACCGCGCGAAGCAGGCGAGCGCGAGCGTCGCCCTCGCCGATCCCGAACAGGTCCTCTGAGACGATCGAGCCCAGCAGGCCGGGGCGGCCGCAGTCCTCGACACGCAGCACCAGCAGCTTCCGGTTGTCACCGGCCGGGTCGTCGCGCCAAGCAGCCTGCCACTCCACGGTCCCGTACACCGAGGAGAGATAGGCCGAGGACAGCACAGCGATCGTGCGCTCGGAGTCCTGCACGCCCTTGTGCATCACGTCGACCCAGTTGGTGCCAGGCACCATGTCCCACGCTTGTACGAGCGTCTCGTGGCCCTGTGCCTCCAACTCCCAGGCGATCCACTCGGCCCAGGCCTTGTCGGCGCCCGTGTAGGACACGAAGAAGTCAGCCACCCGGAATCCACCCCTCAAAGCGTGTGCATCAGGTCACATCGCACCGCGTCGACGAGGGGTTACGTCCCAAACGACGAACGGCGCCGCTCCCTGCCCAGAGAAGCGGCGCCGTTCAGAAGTCCGAAGAAGGGCTCAGTCCTACTTGGTCTCCCAGAAAATCTTGTTGATTTGTCCGGGAACATGCCCTGATCTGCGCTAACGGGTCTCGGCGGGGACTTGGGCCGTCTCCGGGCCGTCACTGTGGAGCTGGGCCAGGAACCCGTCGATCACGCCCTTGGTCCGCGGGATGTTCTCGGGGATGAGGTGCGTGTACGTCGCAAGGGTGAACGCGGGGTCCGCATGCCCGAGTAGTTCCGACACGGTTTTGATCGACTCGCCGCCGTCGAGCAGGACCGAGGCGTACAGGTGGCGCAGGTTGTGCATGCCGTTCTCGTATCGACCTGCGGGCACCTCAGCCACGACGAGCGCGGGCTTCCAGTAGTTCCGGTCGAAGTCGTTCGCCCGGATCGGGAGGCCCCTCATCGACGTCATGATCAGCTCGACTGTCACCAGGGGACCGTCTGGCGTCTCCCACGGCAGCGTGATCCGGACTGGCGGGAACTGCTCCATGTGCGCGTCGATCGACCGCTCGACGTGATCCGGCAGTGGAACAGTGCGAGTCTTCTTGTTCTTGGGCAACGCAAAGACGAGCGTGTTCCTCACGGTCTTGAGCTGCCGGACGATGCGCACCTCTCGCCCCTTGCGGTCGATGTCTTCCACCGCGACGCCGAAGCACTCACCCTGGCGCATGCCGAGCCCCGCACCGAGGTTCGTCCCGATTCGAAAGCGCTCGGGCAAGCCCCGTTGAACGGCCGAGACTCGCGAAGCCGGCCACGGCACGACCTTCTTCTTGGCCGGCTTGGGCTTCTTGACCGACTTGCCCTCACACGGGTTCTTGTCGATCACCTCGTCATCGACCGCAGCGTTCATGACCGCTGACAGGTTCATGAACAGTGTGTGCCGGTAACGGTCTGACAGCTTGTCCTTGCGGAGCTTGCTGTCCCAAGACCTCAGTGACGATGCGTTGATCTCATCGAGCGGCGTCTCACCGAGGTGCGGGAAGATGTGCTTCCCGAAACGCATCTCCAGGATCTCCCGCGAGGCTTCATCCATGTCGTGATCGGCGATGTAGTCCGACGCGAACGGCTTCAGGAGAGGCATCCCCTTGGACTTCTTGGAAGCTTGCGGAGACTCGTAGATCCCAAGCGTGATCTTCGCTTCGGTTGTGTTGATCCACTCCTGAGCGGCCTTGTCCTGACCGTCCGCGAAGCTCTCGGAGATCTCGCCGCCGTCAGGCCCGATCACCCGAGCCCGGTAGCGCTTCCCAACGCCGCATCGCGAAGTTGGTTGCTGAACAGTCTTCTTAGGGTTGCTCGGGTCCTTGACGGTGGTGAACCAGCGGTCCTGTACGTGGCCCATCACGCCACCTCCGCTGGTTGCGCCTGAAACCAGGCTCGAACCTCATCTGGGTCCCACCGGATGTGCTTACCGACTCGTCTTCCCTTGGGGCCGTACTTCTTGGTGCGCCATCCGTAGACAGTGGCAACCGTGACCTGGAGGTAGTTGGCTACTTCTGCGATGTCCCAAAGTTGTTGGCTCATGCTGCTGTTTCCCTTTCGTACTTGCGTAGGCGTTGAGCTCGGACCCGTTCGGCGATGCCGGCTGCGAGTTCGCGTTCCGCGTCGTTGTCGTAGCCGGACCCGGCGTACTGCCAGTCGTTGACGACGACCACGGCCGCGGGATCGAGTTCGAGGCGCTCGAACATTTCGAGCTTCCGGAACGTGCGGCGTTCCTCGCGGATGGCGCGGAACGTCGTCGAGTAGTGCTTGGACTTGGTGAGGAAGTGGCCGCGGAACCCGAGCATGTGTGCCCATTTGCGGAGGTTCAGTTCCTCGAAGTCGGCCAGGCCGCCGAGGTCCCACGCGGTCTGCACCATCCGCCGGTGGTGCTCGGAGATCTGGAGAATGTCGATGTCCAGCTGGGAGCGGATCGGCCGGTCCGCCGTGTCCTTCGCGCCCGTGCCCTTGGTGGCGTACTTGGCGACGTAGCCCGCCAACCGGGCCTCACTGATCTCGCCGGACTCGTTTTCTACTTGGGAGCCGCGGATTCCCTTGGTGTCGACCTGTTCGCCCCACAGCAGGCGCAGCGCCGAGCCGTCCGGCCGCGTGGTGTCGATCCGCACCGCCCGTGCAGCCGCCTTGATGCAGTCGCCGAGCAGTTCGGCCGTGGCCCACGTCGGGGTGGGGTCGTGAGGCCCGTCCGGTCCGTCGACACGAACGACGGCGTGGAAGTGGACGAGGCCGCGCCGCTGGTACTCGGCGACCTTCGCGTAGGAGAGCCGGGCGTGATCCTTGAACTCGGAGACCTTCAGGCCGGCCGCGCCAGCGAGCTTGCGGCGCAGGGCGATGGTGAACCGGTGCCACAGCTTGCCCGCGTGTGCCTGCCAGAGCACCGACCCCGTGTAGTCGTAGGTGCCGGGGTCGACGGCACCGCCGATGCGGGGATCGTCGCCGTGGTGCCATTCGCCGCAGCCCGTACAGGGCCGGACTTTGCCCGTCGTGGCAATCGGTCGGTTGTGGACCGGCCCGAACGACGGAGCGGTGAGCGTGGCGAACACTCGCGGCTTCTCGGAGACGTCCGCGGGAACGCCCTTGCTGCCACCAGCCAGCCCCGCGTGCATCAGGTGGTAGGCGTCGGCCGCGTACCGGTCGGAGCAGGCCGGGCAGACCGACTCGCGGCGGTTGCCGCACGGGACCATGACGTCCCCGCCGATGTGCTCGATCAGTCCGCCGTGGAGGTCTTGGAGCTGGAATGCGCCGGACAACCGGATGGGCGCGGCGCACCCGCCAATCGCGGTCACCCGGTCTCGCCATGCCCGGAAGTCGACCGCCTTGACTCGCGCGGTGATGCGGTCTTCCAGAGTGAGCACGGTGGCCCTCCTTTCGTTGCGGAAAAACAAAAGGCGGGGCATGACCGGTGTTCTGGTCATGCCCCGCGTGGTTGAGATGGGTCAGGCTGCGAGTTGCGCAGCGAGCCGCGCGGCGTACTCCTCGGGCACGTTGAGTGCTTCTTGGATGTCTTGCGCGGTAAGCGCTCGACCCTCCGCGTGAACCTCGTTCGCCTTGGCGTCCAGCGCACCTTGCAGGTGTCCAGGAAGCCTCAGGGCGGTTCGAGCGGGTGCTGCTTGGGTGACAGCGCTGGGAGGGGTGGATGTCGGCGCAGGAACGATCTCAGCGGCCTTGTCGCGGGCGGCGTTGCAGCGTGCCTGGATCACCGGCATGACTTCGGCGAGTAGGAAGACCACGAGCGGAATCACGAGGTGCAGGAACACCATTCCGGCGTTGATCTGCCCGTCTGGAGGCCGCAGTGACGACCACACGTTGGTGATCAGTGTTGCGCCGAGAAGGACCCGCTTGAGCCACTTGACCGGCCGGTCGTCAACGGCCAGGCCGTGAGCGAGCATCTGCGCTTCCCACCGCAGGAGCGTGATCAGGATTCCGGCGAAGGCCGGTTCCACGAGCCACGCACCCCACCACATCGGGTCTGACGGCCCGAGGTGCCCGGCGAGGAACGCTTGCACGCCGGTTGCGGTGAAGCCGAGGCCGCAGGTCAGGAAGCACCACATGGAGCGCGTAACCGAGACCCGGAACCGGTCCGCCCGCACGGCCGCCAGCAACGGGTTCGCGGTGAGCTGGTGGATGTCCTGCGCCTCATCGAGTTGCGCCCGTAGCCGTCGAACGGTGCGAGTCTCGCGCGGGTCCTCGGGCTCGGTTTCGTTGCTGTGATTGGACTTCTCGGACACCAGGTCACCTACTCCCCGTGTGCTGCCTTGAGGAGCAGACACCCCAGCCGCAGCAGTTCGACGGCGAGCACCAGGAGCCCGATGAAGCCGAACAGCAGGTACATGCAGATCAGGCAGGTCACCACAGCGGTTGCCATGTGCGCGATCCGGACGAAGCCGCGGAGATTGATCGGGACAGCGAGCACGAGCTTCATCAGGCCACGTCCTTTGCGTTCCTGGCGGGGTAGTGGATGCGACGCCGATCAGCACCGGTGAGGCCGCCGACGACGCCGGAGGCGTTGGCACGGAATCGGGGACTGGTGGCTTCCCAGTCGAGTTGGTCTTGGCGGCACTCATCGATGACCGGGCAGGACGCGCACACCTTTTTCGCGGCGGCGATTCGGCCGGCGGTGTCGAACAGGCTCGGATCGGAGTCCGCACAGGCGGCCCGTTCACGCCAGACGGGCGGGCCGTCAGTCGGGCCGAACAGGACCCGCATCAACACCCGGTAGCCGAAGGCCTCAGCGTCGTTGTTCCTCATGCCGCCACCGCCAGCCGGGGAGCGGACTTTCGCGCGGCCTGGACGACCTGGGCGACTTCATCGAAGGTGACCTGTTCCGGCGTGCACACGGCCAGCCGGAAGGCCTTGGCGAGCACCGCCCCAGAGCCGGACTTGACCTTCCCGCCCAGTTCGACCACCGAGGCCGAGGCAGCAAGGCCGAGCGTCACTCCGGAGGCAGTGCGTCCGGTCGCCGCGACCGAGAGGATTCCGGCGGACTGCAGGGTCCAGGTCAGTTCGACCCCGTGCAGCGATGCCGCCCAGACCAGCAGACAGGCCAACCGATCGGGTGCCGTGCCGGAGGTGAATTCGGCGTGCACCGAGCCGGACGGCGTGGAGATGACCAGGCGGTCCGGCCGGGGCAGGCCGAGCGTGCGGATGTGGCCGCGAATCGAGCGGAGCAAGCCGTCAAGGCGGCGAGGTGCGTTGTTTTCGGGCATGGCGAGGCCTCCACGATTAGTGGCGAAAAGTGTTGGGGTGAAAGAAAGTCAGGCGATCGACCGGATCGAGCCGGTCTGTCCGTTGCGGACGAACTCCACGAGTTCGCGGATGTTCTCGTCCGTCGTGTACGCCGCGCGGACCCGACGCGGAGTGCGCGACCGTTCGTCAGTGCGGTAGCCGATGCCGGCGGTTTCAGGCACGGCCGGGATCTGGTCGGCGATCGCGCCCCGCTCCCGAGCACCATCACCCAGCACCATGTCCGGGTGCGTCGGTGACGTGGTGCGCAGGCAGATCCGGTTGGGGAACAGGTCCCGGATGGACAGCGTTTCCTTGTCGGGCTCCTGGATATAGGCGTCGGCGGTGTGCAGGGTCGCGCGGCCCATCGAGGTGCCGCGAGCCAGCAGGCCGGTGATCTGCCGGGCGTACTCGGGCCGGTAGGCGACCAACGAGCCGATCTCGTCCACGATCAGCAGGTTCAGCGGGTACTCACGCGATGGCTGGACTGACCTGAGCCCCGCCCGCTGCATCCGCTTCTGGGTGCGCTCCATGTCGTCCACCCACGCCTCGATCAGCTCCAGGCATTCGCCGGCGTCATCGGCGTAGCGGTTCTCCGTAATCGGCTTGATGGCCTGGAACTCCAGGTACTTCGGGTCGCAGACCCACAGGCGGACGATGCCGTCCCGGATCAGCGGAGCCATCGAGCGCAGCTTGGCGAACGCCAGCGAGTTCTTGCCCGACCCGGTGCCGCCCGCCGTCAGGGTGTGCGTGCCCTGGACAGGTTCGGTCCAGTCACCGCCGTACTCGTCCTCACCCAGCAGCACCGCCCGCAGGTCCACGTCCTCGGAGTGCTCCGGCATGTCCGGCGCCGGGATGATCTCCGTGAACGGTTCGTCACGCTGTACCACGAGCGCCACGTAACCGGGCTTCACCAGCTCGATCGCAACGCGTTCGGCCTCGATCGAGTGCGCCAGCTCTTCGGCCTGGCGGGCGAAGTGCATCGGTGACTGGCCCTTGACGAGCTTCACCAACACGGTGTCGATCGACGGCGAGTAAGACCGGACACGCACCACACGCGGGTAGTTGGTCACTTTCTTCCGGCGGTGCTCGGTTGTCAGCTTGTGCACGTCCATCAGATCCCGCCAGCGCCCACCGACGTAGGCCCCGAACCACCGCCGCTGCCAGGCTCGCAGTGCCGGAGCGGCCAAGGTGTCGAACGAGTCCGGGTGACCCCGGTACCAAAGCCCGGTCGCACCAGCTGCGCCGCCGAGGACGTAGCCCGTGACGGTCGGGCCAAGCGTGCAGGCGCCGGCCGCGACGGCGGACGGGGCGAGCATCCATTCCGGGTTCCTGGCCAGCCATCGCGCCGCGCGGAACTCGGCGGCCACGACGCGCTTGCTTGCGTTCCATTTCCAACCCATTGCTTTGCTCCTAAGGGATGCGCGACGGCCGACCCTCGAACGTGTCGAAGGTCGGCCGCCGCGTTGATCAGTGCGGATTCAGTTGTTGAGCAGTTGCCCGCGGGCGTAGGACGCCTCCGTGGTCAGCACGCTGACCGAGCGGACGAACCGGCGTCGCAGGTCCGTGAAGCCCTCACGGCGGACCGGGATGCCGTCCATTGCCGTGCGGAGCTGCTTCATCGCCTGGTCCAGGTTGGACACGGCGTTGTCGAGCTGGTGAGACATCGATCAGGCTCCCCACTCTTTGGCCTTCAAATTGATTTCATGTCGCTTGGCCTGCTCCCGGAGCGCACTGAGGTCGTTCCGCACGGTCCGCAAGTAGCCCTTGAGCTCGTCGGGTGTCGCGACCCGCCAGCCACCGGCCTTGCCGGGCTTCTCGCTCATCCGGTTGATGAGCTTTTCCAGCGGTACCAACAACTCCTCTACGAAGTCCATCGCTCCGACGAACGAGCCGTACCGCTGCTGGGCGCGGTCGTTCAACATCTCTTGGATCAACTACCAGACTCCTTTCGGGAGACACGGCAAACCCAGGAACAAAGGTCGCACCTGGATTCACCGAATCTCCCGGAGCACGTGAAATGCTCCGAATTTAGGCATGGTTCGACTCACTGTGTAATTCTCAAAGAACAAATTGAGTGCCCTGGCCCGACTCGAAGCGGGCTACCGGCCTACCGGGCAGGGCTTGCGGGGCTAGGCCGCAGAGGTGGAGATGAGGCGTGCCGCGGGAGTGAGACCGTCCGCCTTGAACCACAGGCCGGAGGCGGTGATCTTCCCGTCGTCCCCGCGCATCTCGTAGGTGTTGATCACGGGGTTGATCAGCTCGACGTAGTCGCCTTCCTCGAACCCCTCACCGGGGTCGCGGGGCAGGTTGACCTTGATCTCTTCGCCCTTGGACTTGCGCCGTCCCTCCGAGGGGCGAGCCTTGGCGAACAGCACCACGACGAACTGCTCTTCGTTCGTGTTGCGGTCGACCACCGGGACCAGCTGTCCGCCGTCGAGTTCGCGCATCTTCACGCAGGGCGCTTCGGTGATCAGGAGCTTGTAGTGGGACAGGATCACGGGGATGTCGTTCAGAGCCATGTCGTACCTCCGGTGATGAGCAACTGATACATACCAATATAGAGCAGTATGGATCGGATGGCATAGTCCAATCGGATGATCTGTAGCAGTGTGGGTCAGTGAAGTTAGGCTGATGCCGTGAGCGACCAGCCAGGACTTGCCGCGTACCAGCGGGTTGTCGAAGCGGTGAAGAAGGACATCCGGTCCGGAGCCCTGGAAGTGGGCGCCCGTCTACCCGGTCACCGCAAACTCGCCGAGCAACACGGCGTCGCACTCGGGACCGCACAGAAGGCTGTGCAGGTCCTTGAGACCGAGGGCTGGGTCGTCTCCCAACCCGCCGTAGGCGTCTTCGTTCAGGAGCCGCCGGCCGAGGATCGAAGCCCAGTCACGATCGAGACGGTCATTCGCCAGCTCGATCAGTTGCAGGCGGCGGTCTTGCATCTGACTGAGCGTGTCGAGCAGCTCGAAGCCGCCGACGACGCTCGATCTGTTCCACCTTCTCAGTGACCCTCGTTATGGCGATCTGCAACTGACGCAGCCTGAGGCTGATGAATTCCAGGTCATCCGGCGTTCTGTTCATGTACACATAGAACGCCAGGTGAGGGGGTGCATTGCAGTGTGCTCAAGGGGGTGCATTGGTGCACGGAGGGGGTGCACGGGAGGTGCACAGCGTGCCAGCACGGTGATCAGTTGACCGGAACCAACGAGCCGAACAAGCTCCTAGCTGCGGTGATGTCGGAAGCCGACATGAGCAACAAGGGGCTTGCCGCACGAGTACGAGAACTCGCCCAACGCGATGGTCAGACCGTCTCGGCTGATCACGTGTCGGTTCGTCGCTGGCTCGACGGGACGCGGCCGAAAGCAGCGACACAGAACTACATCGCGCTTGCTCTCGGCGCCAAGCTAGGCCGGCGCGTCGACCTGGCGGAGATCGGCTTCAACGGCGGACTTCAGACCGTTGGCCCCGATGCGACAGAGCACGGCGCCGAGTACCCCCCGAGTGCAGACGCAGCCGTTGACCTGATGAGCCAGCTCACCGCGGCCGACCTCGAAGACCAGCCTGCCCTTGTGCGTTCCCAGTGGGCGCAGGAGGCGACGCCGAGCATCATCACCGGCTACATGTTCGGCGACTCGCTGCACGTGGCTGATGCGGAAGAGCTGCGTCGAGGTGGGGGAGCGGCGGCATCGGCAATTCGCGCGACAGCGGCGAACCTGATGGACCTCGACTTCCGGTACGGGGGCGGACACGTCCGGAAGATGCTGCTCTTCTACTTCAAGACCGAGATCACGCCGCTTCTGCAAGGCACTCACAGCGAGCCGGAGCGGCGCGACCTGTTCAGCGCAGCCGCGGAGGTGGCGCAGCTGCTCGGGTGGAGTGCCTACGACGCGGGCCGCCGTCACGGAGCAGCGCAGCGGTACTTCGTGCAGGGACTTCGGCTTGCCCGCGAAGCTCAGGACCACGTCCTAGGTGGACGATTGTTGGCGAACCTCAGCCATCAAGCGAACTACCTCGGGCGCTTCAACGACGCCGTCCAGTTCGCGCGTGCGGCGCAGGGGCCGACCATCGGCAAGGCCACGCCGGCGGTTACCGCGATGTTCCTCGCGATGGAGGCCAGGGCGTTGGCGAGCAACGGCCAAGCCCGCGAGTTTGCCCGCGTGATGCACGAGGCTGAGCGCTTCTTCAGCCAGCACGTCCCCGACGACGAGCCGCCGTGGATCAGCTACTTCAACGCCGAGGAGCTCGCGGGGGAGGCCGCCCACGGCTTCAGGGACCTCAAACAGCCGGAGAAGGCCAGGCTCTACGCCGCGCAAGCCATCGCGCCCGACGACACCCCGCCGCGGACGCGAGCCTTCATCGGCATGGTCTCGGCCGCCGGGGCGCTCACGAACGGTGACCTGGAGGAAGCCGTTGATCTCGCGATCGACGCGGTAGATCTTGCTGGTCCGCTGCAATCCAGCAGGTATGTGCGCTACCTGACCGACTTCCACGCACAGCTTGCGGCGCTACACGCGAACGATCACCGCACGCGCCTGTTCGTCGAGCGGGTGATCCGGCAATATCCGGGCCTCGACCTGGGAACCGCCGCACTGCTGACACGGATCGCTTAGAAGGGCCGCCACGGCTCCGTTGCGTGCCCGGTCCGCATGGTTGCGATCCGCGTGGCGTACTCGGCAGCGATCTCTTCGGACTCATCAATGTTCTGCATGATCCACGTAGTCATCTTGATCTCGTGCGCGGCTTGCAGGATCTTGAAGCCGTCCCACTGCGTCACATCGTTGCCGTAGGCCTCGCAGAACTCGCGGTACTCCTCGGCCGTCCACCAACCGGCGGACAGGTACTCGGTCGCCGTCATGGCCAAGTCCCACTCCGGCTGACCCCACGAGAAGCGCTCGAAGTCGATCAGGATTGCTGCGCCGTCGCTGATCATCAGGTTCTGGACGTGTGCGTCCCCATGAGTCGCCGTCGGTTCAAGCGGGAACTTGAGCGCGTTGATCTCGTCCCGAAGCTCAACGACCCTGTTCAGCAGGAAGCGCTTGTCAGCATTTGGCACGCTGGCGGATTCGATCCGAGGCTGGACGCGCGCGAGGATGTCTTGCTCCGGCAGCTCGAACGTCGTCGGACGAGGTGTTTCGTGCAGCTTCAGCAGCAGGCGGCCCAAGGCGCCGACATCACCGCGACCGCCGTTGCGACCGTCGATGTAGCGCCAGAACGTCACCGGGTACCCGGAGACCGAGATCGGCTGATCGAGGTCATACAGCCGCGCGGCGGGCAAGCCGCTCTCGTGGAGCCAGCTTGCAACCGCCACTTCCTTGACTGCGTCGTCCCAGTGATCGCGACTCCGGGCGATGCGCACAACGGCGGACGAATCCGGGAGATGAAACAGCGCGTTCTCGCCGAGTCGCATCAAGCGCGCATCAGTCGAGTCGATCCCCGTGTGGGCGGAAGCCGCCTTCAACACAGCAGACACAAGATCAGAGCTGAAAGGCCCGTCTGGGATGTCCGCTTCAAGCACGTTGTGCACCTTGCCCACGCTAGAGGTTCGGTATTTGGCCTGCCAGCTCTCCTAGGTGCCCGAAGAGGTCGAGGCTGAACCTCGGGCACCCCCAAAGCCCAGCTCAGCGTCACGACACGTCTGGGCGCTCACCCGACGCGGTCGCGATAGCAGCCACGTACTCCTCCGTGAGCAACTGACTGAAGAGGTCTCTCGACTCGGAGTGACTCAAGGCCATGTGGTCCAGGCGCGCTAGGACCCTCCGGCATCGAGACGTGGCCGCATCGTCCTGCGCGAAGACTCTCGCAACATCGCAATCGACGACGGCCGTGGCAGGCATCTTTTCGTATTCGTAGAGCGTGAAGCCGGATGAGGAAGGCAGCTCCTTGCCCGCAGGAACGACGCGAAGTGCCCACGCCATGCGCTTGAGCAGCTCCAGTTGATCCATCCGCGTGCGGTCGTCATCGAGCTGCGCTCTGACTGCCGTTTCGTTCACGTAGAACATGTACGCCGGCCGCCTGGACGCTCGCAGAATGCAACAGCGCTCCTGTTGGGACTGGACGGCAGACCGGATCTGCTCCGGGGTCGCCCCGCACTGCTGGAGCGTGTGCTCCGTGTAGGCGTCAGTCCGAACCAGGTCCGGGATCATCGTCCCGCCATAGCCGGTGATGGTGGTTGCCGTGCGTTCTGCGAACAGGATCGTCGTGGAGTTCGTTGGCTGCTGGGCGAAGTACGGTTCGAAGGCCTGCCGGTAGTGGCCGATGAACTCGGTGATCCAGCGTCGATCTTTGCCGCACGCGGTCAGGAATTGAGCGAGGTCGATGTCGGTCGGGTGTACCTTCCCGCGTTCGATATTGGACACCTTGCTCGGGTCCCAGTCGAGTGACTTGGCGAACTCGGACCCTCTGGCGAACCGCTCCCGCAAGGTTCGAAGTTCGTCGCCGAGCTCGCGGCTCCGTGGCGTGAGTGGTGCCCGATCCATGCGCTCAGTTGCCTCCGTCTGTCATGGTGCTGGCCGTCTCGGCTATCACCTCTATGGACTGAATCGGACTGAGGGCGACCTGTTGTAGTGCTCGGAAGCTCTGGCTGACCAGTTCGCACACGGCCGAGTCTTCGATGTACCGCGCATCGCCGTTGCCTTCCACATACACCGCGTCGCCGTGTTGTCGGTGCGGGAAGGAGAGATGGAAGTACGAGTTTTCTGGCAGAGGCTCGCCTTCGGTGACCTGGACCGTGAAGGTCTCAATCTCTGAGAGCCGTATCAGCTGGAGGAGAGCTGCGTTCGTGATCGTCGGGTTGCCGACTACTCGGCGAATCGCATCCCTGCTGATCAGAGCCTTCACGGTAGGGCCGCGTCCTGCCCTAGCAGTCAGGCTGTCTGTCCAGCGAGCCTGCTGCGCTGCCGTACGTTCCGGGCAGTCAGCCGGATAGGTAGGACATCCCAGAGCAGCGGCAGAGATCCTGTATTCAGGGGTCTGGAGGAAGCGCGGGATCACGTCCACACCGAAAGCGCAGATCGTCACAGCTTCTAGATAAGCGTCATCGACGTCTCTGGCTGCGTCCAGCGCAACCGAACTGTGCGGCACGTTCGCGTTCTGGGTACGTTCACTCGCGGCAATCTCGGCCCGCTTGACCGTCTGCTTCCAGACATGGTTCGGAAGCTCGTAGATGCGCCCGAGAAGCATGATGTCCAGCGGGTCGAACGGCTTCAGGGCGTTCTCGGTCAGGCTGAGCGTCGCAGCCGAAAACCCCGCCCGCTTGCAGGCGACAGAGAGACTCAAACCAGCGTCGTTCCGCCACCTTCGCAGCTCGCGGCCGATCGCCCTCTCAGCCATCGACGGATGGAAGATCGTCGTCACTGCGGCCCCAAGCTGTCAGTGGTCCCGTGGCCGCCTATCGCTTGCTCAGGCGGACATCGTCTTTCAGCACGGTCGGACAGAGTCTCGCCGAGCGCGATGAGGATTCGGCCGAACTCACGCTCGCTTTTGGGCGGCAGGGTCTCCATGACGATGTCGAACGCGATGCCGGGCATCAGCTCCGAGACCTTGCGAAGTCCCGCGACCAGATCGACATCCTCGGGCGACAACACGGTGAGCACTCCTCGACACGACAGCTGTAGGACGCCTGACAGCAGCGACGCTAGGTCGACTACTGATCAGTAACCCGAGCTGTCGGCTAGGCCTGGCTGGGAGCGCTGCTGCTCAGAGAGGTGCGCCAACACGCGTGGCTAGCCGCGCGGCTTCCGTCGCGACCGAACGCCGAGCCCGCTGCACGAGCGTTCCCAGCAGCTTGTGTGCGGCCGGCCGATGCCTCAGGTCCTCGGGTGCTTCGCGTTCAGTGGCGGACAGCATGACCAATGCGCTGCCGTAGTCGCGGCGCTGCACCTGCCCCTTGGCCTGGTCAAGGAGGAACGCCACGCGACGTTCGATCGAGGAGGAGCGGTCGTGGTCAATCCGTTCGGCCAGCCGCAGCCCGTCCGCAGCTGAGCCCGCTTCGACCTCCACGCTGACTGCGTGCATCGCGACGTTCGTTGGACCGAAGACCGTCCACAACGTGTTGCGTTCGCCGGTCTGCTTCGCCAGCGGCACGACTGTCTGCACGCGCTCCCGTGCCCGCCAGACATCTCCTCGACGTGCGGCCGCAATGGAGCCGACGAGCAGGAGCGCACCGCGGAGCGCGACGGCGTCGAGGTCGTTGTTCGGCCGGGTGGACAGGGCCTCAGCCGCCTGCATCGCGACATCTTCGGCGCCCTCAACTTCGCCATCGGCAAGCAAGACCTGAGCCAGGTTCCATTGGGCCATTGCCAGCCGCAGCGGATCGTCCGCGTTCTCGCCGGCACGGATTGCACGATCCGCCGCGAGTAGTGAGACGTCTACCCTGCCCAACCTCTTGGCCACGCTGCGCAGCAACGCATACAGATCAGCAGCGCAGCACTGAACTTCTCGCTGATCAGCCGCTGAACCGTGCACGCGGTCACGCAAGGCTTGCTCGGCCTGGATCACGAGCGCCGGAAGTTCCGGAGCGACCTGGCTGTATCGCGTGGCCGACGTCTGCCAGGTCTGCCAGGCGTTCAAAACGTTGCGGCGCAATGCTTTCACATCGATGGCTACTGCACCGGACACCGCTGGCCTGGTGAACGCTCGATACAACGCATCTCCCGCTGGCTCCGGTCTAGTCGACGTCTTCCGCGTCGAAGTGGAGCTCAACAACTCGTCGGCCGACACGTTCAGCACTTCGGCCAGTTGCTTCAGCACTGTGACTGTGGGGAGCTTGAGACCGCGCTCGATCTGATAGAGGTAGTCGGGCGTGATGCCCGCCAGCCCGGCAATCACGGTCTTCGGCAGACGCGACGCGAGACAGCGCAGACGCACTCGTTCGCCGATCATGGCCGCGAGCTGTTCGTCCATTCCCACCCCTGCGAAGCGTTGACCTGCACTGATGCTACGCCCCAGCGCGACACCCCAAACCGAGTGACAAACTCGAAGCATGATCGCGCCGAACGAGCTGCGACGGCTCGTGCTCTGGGACATCGACCACACGTTGCTTCAGTCTCGCGGCATGGGCCGGGAGATGTACGAGCGGGCGGTCCCGAGGGCGTTCGGCCAGCCTTTCCAGCAGCTTGCCGACGTGAGCGGCAGGACCGAGCTGGACATCATCGCTGAGACCTTGAAGCTGCACGGGATCGAGCCAACCGACGCGGCAGTAGGCAAGCTGGTGAACGCACTCATCGACAGCTACGAGGCCGGCCGTGATGAGTTCGCGTCACGAGCCCGGGCACTGCCGGGAGCACGCGAAGCCCTGGTAGCGCTGGAGTCTGAACCGACTGTTCACCAAGGGGTGCTGACCGGAAACCTACGGGCCGTTGCGCGTATTAAGCTGGTCGCGCTCGGACTGGAACAGTTCCTCGACCTGGAGACGAGTTCGTACGGCGACGACCATGCCGACCGCGCGGAGCTGGTGGCGATCGCCAGGCAGCGCGCGGCTCAGCAACTCGATACGCAGTTCGGCCCGGACGACACGGTGCTCATCGGCGACACTCCGCGGGACGTGGCCGCCGCCCTGACCGCAGGAGTACAGGTCATCGCCGTGGCAAGCGGAAAAAGCACCGTCGAGGAACTACAGGCCGCCGGGGCTCGAAAGGTGCTGGCAGACCTGACGAACACCGCCCATTTGATGCAGTTGATCAAGTCTTAGAGCAGCAGCGTTCAGAGTTTCTCTTCTTCATCAAGGCGGCCCCTGCGGGGCCGCTGGTCGTTCGTGTCCGAGCCCGTCGCGGAGTTCAGCCCCGGAAGGTGTTGTTCGGCGCCTCCAAGCGGGCCTGGCGGCCCGCGTCGGCGCCGACGAGGCAACCGGGGCTGTCCGCGACGGACGAGGCACGACCAGCAGCTCCCGCAGGGAAGCTCGAAAGCCTGACGTCGCGAAGCATCATCCCGACACGCCATGATCAATCACGGCCAGCGGCGCCGCGTGACAACCCTTAATAGCCAGTGTCGGATCTGCGCCTTGTCTCCTGAGATTCCGAGACTTCAGCGGCACGCTGTACCAGCATGTGCACTCTCTGTGCATCTTCATCCAGTCGACCCAACCGCCGTTCCAACTGCTCCATCAAATCTATGACCACGTCGCTAACAGCAGGTTCGCGCTCCCCTTCGGCAGAGTCCGTGGCCTCGCGCGTCTGAATGGATGCGGCCACTGCGCCTGAGGCAGGCCGGTCGATCCGGTTTTCCACTCGTCTCGTAAGGGACAGGGCTGCGATCTGTCGGATGACATCAGGCGTGTCCCGACCGAGTTTCTGGTCGAGCACGAGTCGGAGTTGCGCGGCGGCGATCTCTTCGTCGGTGACGTTGGGAGTGCTCATGTGTCGGTCGTCCCTCCGTCGCTGCGCTGGGTGAGGTCGTCGAGCAGCGCATCCAGTACACGCCCCTGAAAGACATCGAGCAATAGGCACTCGTCACGCTCAGCAAGTTCGGACTGTGCGAGCTTCCCCAGCAGCTTCAGACCGGTCACGCGCTTCGCTGGCAGCTCGTCCAAGGCAAGCCCAGCGGCCCATGTGAAGCGGCGCCACCACTCCTCGCGGCGCGCGGCGACTTCGCGTTGTTTGGTGGCGCGGTCGTTGCCGCGGGCCGCGTGGCGGACGCCGAGGAACGCCCCGCCTGCGCTGAGAAGTCCAGTAGCCAGAGGGAGAACAGCCTGCAACCAGGTAGGCAACGTCACCATCCTCATCTAGGTAGTTGCCGCGCGCCGATGCTAGCGGAACATCAGGGCATCTTTTCGGATGGCGATGGGCGTGTTCGGGACTACCAGTCGTGCGCCTGTTCTGGCGAAGGTCAGATTCGGCGGAGGAGTCCGCTAGATTAGCGTGGATACTCAACTACCGTAATGCGCAGGATCGCGTGGCACGTACCACGTTCTAACCCTGCCGGTTGCCCTGGTAAAGACAACCCTGCGCGGTAAGCAGCGGTGTTTCCTCAACGACTAGATCGAAGTCGCTGGAGAGCAGTGCGCGTACTCGACCGTCAGCTGCGACTTGCCACCCCGCCCAGACCGAGCAAAGATTGCACCGCCATGGTGCCTGATCAGCAAGGCCAGGCAATGCACCCATCACACGACAAAGGGCGAAGCAGCAAGTGTGATCCGTGGCCAACGAATTGTCGCTCTCCTCGAAGGCCAGAATAAGCTATCGAGGACGCGCACTCGCTCAGATGCGGAGCCAACGAACAAGCTTCGAGATTGTAACGATAGTCAGTTTTAACGGTGATGACTACCTTGGAAGCGTAGAAAGTATCGTTTCCGCTATGCGCTGAGCCAGAAGTGGGGGGACAGCGTTGCCAACTTGACGTCCCTTGGAAAGCAGGGATCCGGAAAAGCGAAAATCGCGTGGAAAGGTCTGTAGGCATGCCGCCTCGCGCAGACTAATGGCGCGAGGCTGTTCGGGATGCCCGTAGCGGCCATTCGAGTAGCTCAGGCATCTAGTGGTCATGGCGGAAGCGGGCTTATCCCATGACAGACGGCCATAGACGTCAGAATGACCTTTGTGACTGCGGTGGCAGTTCAGCAAAAGATCATCCTCCCAGCTTTCGCGACCCCTGCCCTCGGCTGTGGCGAGGATTCGCTTCAAATTGAGTGGCGACAACTTCATTGCCGCATGATCAGGGTCGTCTTTGTCGATTCCGCCAGCTGAGATCTCAGGAATACCTGAGGCCCAATCTCGAAATGTCGCGTAGCGCTCGCCGCCAGGTCCATGTGTTGGTTGAGGCATCACCGCAACCGTCTTTCTGGCGGCGACCAAGACGAGGCGCCGACGCACTTGAGGGACCCCATAGTCGATTGCGGCAAGAATCCTATAGTTCACGTCATACTTGTGCTTTTGGAGGGCTGCAATAAAGGCCTTCAGTGGTCCTGCATCCTCCACCTTTTGCATGCCGGGAACATTCTCGACTACAACATAATCGGGCTTCAGTGATACAACAAAACGCTGAAACTCGGTAAGCAAAAATCGCCTGGGGTCGTCGTCTTGTTCCGTTCGCCTCTGCTTGGAGAAAGGCTGGCACGGCGCGCATCCGGAAAAGAGAACAGGATTTCCCTTGGGGATTACTGCGGCAACATCTTTGATCTTTAGTTTTCTGATGTCTTCTTCAAAGAAGGTCGCCTCAGGAAAATTGGTGCGGTACGTGTTCGCGGCGTCTGGATCGTTATCGATTCCAGCGATAATCGACATTCCAGCGTTACGGAATCCGAGGCTCGTTCCCCCGCATCCTGAGAAGAAGTCAACCACTGTGACCGTCACGACCGCCTCGTCCCGTCAATCCTCCTGCAAGAAAGCCCTCATACGGGCCCGGATACACTCTAGCATGGGGTCGTTGTCATCAATAGAGCCGAGTGCGCGTTCTTGCTCGGCAAAAATCTCATCGGAGTTAACGGTTTCCCATACGGCGCGATCAAGTGCCTGGTACGTGCGAGACTTCCAGTAGTCCTTTGCATCCGCGTCGACCACAAGGTCTTTCATCTCGATAAGGAGTTCTTCGGGAGTCTGACCAGGCAAGTAGTCGACGTGTCGGCACAGCCATTCGAGAACTGTGCGCAACTGCTTAGTCTTGTCGCCCTCTGTCGCAACTCCGTTAGAGCCGTTGAGCGCAAGTTGAGGATCTGAACCCAGCTGCGCCCGCACAACACTTTCGAGGTCTGCATCAGCTACATTCGCAGGATCGCTAATCTTTTCGTTTGGCTGCTGATCGCCATCGAGTAGAACCAGGCTTCTCTCCGTACCTGACAACGCGAAGGCCGGAACAAATCTTGCTTGCATGCCGTTGGCGCCACCAGGAAGGGCCGCAATATGGAGTTGCAGGCTTGCTGACTCACCGAGCGGACGGATTGCCTTCTTGACGAGGGCGACGGCGAGTCTGTCTTCCACATAGACTGTTTTCTTATTGGTGAGGCGTACGCCAAGTCGAAAAAAAGCTTCTGAAGGATCAGACTCGTTGCTTAGTAGATCTACCTTGCCGTCCGCCTCTGAAACGTGAAATACCTTGATCGCGTTTGCGGGCAGGCCTTGCACGATCTCTGGCGAGTGGGTAGAGATCACAATCTGATGACCTTTTGTCTTTGACTGATTCGCCAAAAACTCCATCAACCTGCGCTGAGCACCTGGGTGGAGGGAAACTTCAGGCTCATCGAGCAGGATGAGCGAGTTGTTTGGCGCCTCTGTCACCTTTTTCACCATCATCGATACGGCAAATTCGCCGCTACCTGCGAAAGCTTCCGAGTATTTCATTCCGAATGCAGAAAGGATTACAGTTGAACCCTCTACGTTGAAGTATCGATGTGTGAGGAATCTGATCTGCTCGTACTTGCGACCCAAAATGTCGGAGATCCACGTACACTGTTCTTCGGTCACTGTTGTGGAGCTTTTAACGATACGCTCTGCGCCGTACCAATGGTGCGATCGTAGTCCGCTTGCAAAGGCGTGTGCGACGTGCGGACTTCTCCGCCTGATAAAAGCTTTCTTCTCGGTATTGACCGCACTTGTGCTTCCTGGCCGGTATGGCAAATGATAGAAGAACTTGTCGTAGGCGGACAATTCTGAGCGAAAGTCTAGGTATGTAACTTTCTTTGGTATGGCTTTCCATCTGGTCTGGGTTCGCTCGGGGGGTACGGGAGCGTCTGACTTCAGCCTAGTAAGTCGAGACATGCCGTCCCTGACGATCGGACGTGAAGGCTCGAAATAATCAGGATTATCCGGCTTCTTGATTCGCATTTTGATTGCCTCGACCATCTCGCCAGTGCTATTAGCGACATAGCCATGGATGAACCGATGGTTACTTGTTCCCTCGATCGGGTCCAAATCGGTTGAAAACCAGTAATTTCCGACGTTGTAAGTGTCGGGGCAGCCCTGAAGTGCTCGAAGCATTGCGGTCTTGTTCGTTCCGTTGGGGCCGACCAATACCGTGACGGGATGAGTAAAGTCTATCTGTGTTCCTTCGCGGATATTCCTGAAGTACGGAAAACGAATGTATCTGATGAACGGCTCGAACTTGTTTGCTTTCATCATTTTAGCAAGCTGCTCGTGCACGTTCGCCATATTTCACTTCCCGCAAAGTACAAGGCTTTCGCCCTACTGGTATACCCAACAAGGCGCTGAGTCTAGTGCTGATGCACCCCTGTGTGCCAGGAGTGTCCCCTGCGCGTGTCGAGTGAAATGGTTCCTCTGTAACGCGTGATGGGCGATGTTCGATGTAGATTCCGGATCACTATGGCGTGCATGTTCGGAAGATCATCAAACGTTGTGGCCAGGCTTTGCAGGCTGCCGTTTGTGCACGATCCGATGCGGCGGCATCTTCAGGTCCCTTTGAGCGAACTGCTACAACGAGTGTCGAGTGGGCTGAGGTGAACGAGCGCGCGGAGAGCGTCTTGATGGGCTGGTCGCGGCGCTCGGCTGCCGCGCCTGTGGACAGCTCAACGCCTTGGCGGCGTCGACCAGCCCACAGGCTTGCCTTCGATAGCTTTGAACGGGTCGTCAGTTGTCGGTCGGCTGGACCTGTGGTCCTTTGGCCTTGCTAGGCGGCAGCGCGCTCCAGTGCCGATCGACCGCAGCAGGGCGCGTGATCAGCTCATCAACCAGACGGTTGGCAGCGTCTAGGAGCATTTCGACCAGCTCTGGCCCGTGCTCCGCATCCAGGGCTGTAATCACAATGGCATCAGGGCTGTCATCGATGTGAACGGCGCCGTTGCCCGCAATCCGAACGATGTGCAGCAACTTCAGCAGCGACGAGCTCACTTGGCAGGAAACCCGGTCGATCCGTTGCTCAAGGGTGGCCCTTGACGGGGCATCAGGATCGACGGTCCTGAGCAAACGCTCGACAACAACTCTGGCGAACGCTGTGCCGGCGCGCAGAGATTTTGAGGCCACAGCGGCAGCCTCTTCGTAAAGAGCGCGCACTTCGACGGGCATGTCGGGATGGGCGCTCGATCCCATGGTGTCAACCGGAAAGATCATCCGATCCCTCCGCCAGATCGAGTGATCGCCACAGTGCTGGCAGGTGGCGATGCGGAGCGTGGCGCGTCCCAGCCACTTGCCCGGTACCCGTTCGACCTCTACTGGAACACCTGGGCCTAGACGTGTTTCCTTGAGCAAGGCTGCCCACGTCTGCTTAGCGAAGACACCGCACGACGGGCAGTGGAACGCCGGCTTGTCTACTTGCGCCGTGCGCTCCGGCGCAGTCGTGGATTCCATGGACATAGTACTGACGCTAGCCCTCTTGGAAGGTGCGAGCGAGTGAAAATGGTTCGGACGCTTGCCATCGCCGAGGTTCGTTTCCGTGCGCCGCCGGACGGTTTACGGCTGCGTCACGAGCGCGGGCATGTACATATGCCGCAGAACAAGATCAACCGACTCGACCCTCATCAAGACACCAGCTGACACTGACTGGCTGCCGTTGTCATGCTTCACGGGACGGAGAAGGCTATGTAGTGATCACCAGGGCTTTTGACCTGCATGAGCACTCCGCCTAGATCATCACGGATGGCCTGTCGATGATCATCTCGTCTGCGGAGACATGCTCTGCTGCGTGTCTGTGCCGGCCAATGCGTAACGGCAGCGTCGTCCAACGCGACCTCGGAGGCAGTCGTGAGAGGTGGCTGTAGGTGAGCGAGGAACGCATCCTGTGCAAGCACTGTCGAACTTGGAATCGTCTGACTCGTCCAGGGAACGTCGGATTTCGATGTGGTCGGTGCCGGGCAGACCTGCCTACTCCTCACATCATTCGGTATCTGGAGAAGGTGCGGGACGAGCTGGTCCGGATAGCCAACGAGTACAGGTGGTTCGACCGCCCGAGCAGGCATGAACAGCTAGCTCGTGAACTGCGGAAGCAGGAGGCGATCGTTGCGAACCTTGCAGCAGTCAACGGCTACAAGACCACTCGCTCCGCATCCCTCGACCTCGTTGTGGACATCGAGGTGCACATTTGGGACCTTCAGAGGAAGCTGAGCAGCAGTGTCTTTAAGGCCGCACAAGCTGTCCTGAGAACACTGCTGGAGACCCTGCTCAGGATGAAGATCGGGGGACAGCAGGCCCTGCCACCAGGCAGATCCAGCTCATCGATTCACTGATCCTCATCGGCGGCGCACGCTGTCCTTGTGTTGGTGATGTCCTCGGACAGTTGCAAGCTCAGCGATTCGGCGGCTGCTGCAACGGGTTCTGGTCAAGCTTCAGGCGCCTCAAGAGTTCAATCGACTCTGGCTGCGCTTTGGTGCCGCGGGCTGCTTCGAGGAGGCCGACCAGCGACAAGAGCGCGTAGTGGTTGAGGTGGAACAGATGCCGCATGAGGTCCGGTGCAGATGGGCCATCGATCCGTACGCATTCGCCTCTTTGCAACCGGTCATCAACGAGCGCGGGTTGTCCGTCCAGCTCGGCGACTGTGAACCGTGTAGAGGTGTTGGCGAGCTTGCGCAGTAGGTCCACCTGAGCGTCGAAATGCGCTGCCTGCTGCCATGTCATCCGCACCCGAACACCATCGCACATGCGTTCGAATGGACGTCAATGTTCGTTCAGGTATGAACGGTCGCAGCGGCCTGGCGGACTCGTCCAAAGTGGACTAGCTTGGGCCGTCCTGGGGCCGTGAAGCAACGCCAAGAGACGACAAACGACGCTGACCGACGAACAAAGTTTTCGCTGGTCAGCGTCGTTTGCGAGGCTCTGAGCTCAGCCCTGCTTGGTCTCCCAGAAGATCTTGTCAATCTGCGCGATCAGGTCCAGCAGGGCCTGACCCGACGCGGGGTCCATCGAACCCTTGGTGCCCGACGCACCCGCGGCCTTGGTGGCGCGGTTGAACAGGTCGTGCAGCTCGGGGTACTTCTCGAAGTGCGGCGGCTTGAAGTAGTCCGTCCACAGCACCCACAGGTGGTGCTTGACGAGCTCGCTGCGCTGTTCCTTGATCAGGACGGCGCGCTCCCGGAACTCCGGGTCCTCGTTGGCCTGGTACTTCTCCTGGACCGCCTTGACGGACTCGGCCTCGATGCGGGCCTGTGCGGGGTCGTAGACGCCGCAGGGCAGGTCGCAGTGCGCGGTGGCTTCGACGCGCGGGCGGAGAATGCGCGACACGAGTCGCATCGTTCCTCCCAGAATGAAAAGACAGTGGATGCTCCGACAGGTAAGAACCCTACTCCGGCTGACCGAAGGGTGATCGTTGAGACCGCGTCTTTCCACCGTGCTCGTGCGGGGGCCCTCGATGGCGCCTGCTCTTCGCGACGAGGACATCGTGCTGGTCAGGTGGGGTGTGCGGCCCAAAGTTGGTCAGGTGGTGCTCGTCAGGTGGGCCGGCAGGCCGGGTCAACTGTCGGTCAAGCGTGCCTCCCACGAAGTGGACGGAGGGTGGCACGTGGTGGGAGACAACCCGTACGCGAGCACGGACTCCGAACACCTCGGACCTGCGGAGGTGCTCGGAGTCGTCAAAGCTCGACTATGGCCGAGGCCGCGGTTCAGACTTTGAGGGACGCGTACAGCGCCACGCAGTCGTCGTAGCGCGGCAGCACGCCCGCTTCGTAGGCCTCGGCCAGGGTGGGGGCGGAGGTGTCCTTCTCCGACAGCAGGAATTCGAGCTCGCGCGGCCACGGGAGGTCCAACGCGGGGTCTAGCGGGGTCAGGCCGTGTTCGCCGGACGGGTTGTAGACGGTGGAGCAGAGGTAGTTCATGGTCGTGTCGTCTTCCAGCGCGATCATCGCGTGGCCCAGGCCTTCGGCCAGGTAGACGGCGTTGCACTTGGTGGAGGACACGTGCACGGCCTCCCACTGGCCGAACGTGGGGGAGCCGACGCGGATGTCGATGATCATGTCGATGAACGAGCCGCGCGGGCAGAACACGTACTTGGCCTGGGACGGCGGGACGTCCGCGTAGTGGATGCCGCGGATGGTGCCCGCCCGGGAGACGCTGTGGTTGGTCTGGGCTACTCGGAGCGGGTGTCCGACGGCCTCGATGAAGGCAGCCTCCTGGTACGGCGAGACGAACACGCCGCGGTCGTCGGGAAATGTCCGAGGAGTGAACTCGAACGCGCCGTCAATTTTCAGCGAACTCGCCTGCATGCCGTCACTCTAAGGCGTCAAAGTTTCTTGACCGATCGGGTGCTTCCTGCCTGCATAAACCGACCGGTCGGTGCAGAAAACCGGACGGACGTCTTGCTACATGCCCTCTGACCTGCGGAAAAAGTGTGATCCCCGCCGCAGACAGCGGACCGCGACCCTGCCACACTTCCGTCACCCGCAGCACTCGGGCGCTTCTCCGACGCAAAACTCGTCGGCGAAGTCGACCGAGTTTCAAGGCCCCGTGTACCCGGCGTGACAACGCTGGGCCGGTGCGCCGTTTGGTGATGAGCCCATGTCCGGGGCTACTACGCCGCCCGCACCGCAGGAGGGACGCCGTGACAGCAGTGAACGAAGCCCGTACCGAGAACTCCGATCCGACGCAGCTGACGGACGAGGAGATCTTCAACGCGCACCTGGGCGGGAAGCTCGAGGTCGGCGCGACCGCCTCGCTCGCTGACCCGAAAGCGCTGTCCATCGCGTACACCCCTGGTGTCGCACGAGTGAGCAAGGCCATCGCGGCGGACGCCAGCCTCGCCGCGAAGTACACCTGGGCGCACCGCCTGGTCGTCGTCGTCAGCGACGGCACCGCGGTGCTCGGCCTCGGTGACATCGGCCCCAGCGCGTCGCTGCCCGTCATGGAAGGCAAGTCCGCGCTGTTCAAGACGTTCGGCGGCCTCGACTCCATCCCGCTCGTGCTCAACACGACGGACGTGGACGAGATCGTCGAGACGCTCGTCCGGCTGCGCCCGTCGTTCGGCGCGGTGAACCTCGAGGACGTCTCCGCGCCGCGCTGCTTCGAGCTGGAGCAGAAGCTGATCGAGGCGCTCGACTGCCCGGTCATGCACGACGACCAGCACGGCACTGCGGTCGTGTCGCTCGCCGCCCTCAACGGCGCGAACACGGTGCTCAGCAAGAACATCGGCGACCAGCGGGTGGTCATCTCCGGTGCGGGCGCCGCGGGCATCGCGATCGCCAAGATCCTGATCGCCGCCGGTGCCGGTGACATCACGCTGCTCGACTCGCGCGGCATCGTCCGCACCGGTCGCGCCGGCCTGAACCCGGTCAAGGAACAGATCGCGGCGGTCACCAACAAGAGCAACCTCGACGGCGGCATCGACGTGGCTCTGCGCGGCGCGGACGTCTTCATCGGCGTGTCGTCGTCGCAGGTGTCCGAGGACCTGATCGCGAGCATGGCGAACGACTCGATCGTGTTCGCGCTGTCCAACCCGGACCCCGAGGTGCACCCGGAGGTCGCCGCCCGGCACGCCGCGATCGTGGCCACCGGCCGCAGCGACTTCCCGAACCAGATCAACAACGTGCTCGCGTTCCCCGGCATTTTCCGCGGGGCGCTGGATGCGGGTGCGCGACGGATCACCGAGGGCATGAAGCTCGCCGCCGCGGACGCAATTCTGGCGGTCGCGAAAGATGATTTGGGTCCAGACCGAATTGTTCCGTCCGCGTTGGACCCGCGCGTCGGTCCCGAGGTTGCCGCAGCTGTGGCGGTTGCCGCCAAGGCCGACGGTGTCGCCTGATCAACGCACCTGATCACACGCCTGATCCCGCCGTTCATTTGCCACCCTTTTGCAAGTTCACGGAGACCGGAACCACGAACGTGGCTTTTCGTTAACCCGTGCAGGGGTGGGCGATGACGCTCTGAAGCGCTACCGTCCCTCTCCTCGGGTGTTCACCCGAGGAGAGGGTTCGTGTTTGCCGCCGTTCGGGTGCCGTTGTCGTGCCCACCCGAATTGCCGCGGGCGGCGGATACGGGAGAGGGTGGGCCGGTGCCCAAGTGGGTGGGACGCGCGACGGTGGTGAACGGCCGTGCACGGACGGCTGTGCCGAACACGTCACCGACGACTGGAAAGCCTTCGGTGACGCTGGACGGGCTGACCTTGCCCGACGCGCCGTCGTTGCTCGTGGACATCAAGGGCGTCGTCATGCAGGCGAACCCGGCCGCCGTGGAGCTCGCCGGCGCGCAGGGAGCCGACGACCTCGTCGGGCGCCCGCTCGGCGAACTGCTCCTCGGCAACCAGTCCGACCTGCGCCTGTCGCGCTGTGACGGCAGCGAACTGCCGGTCCGCGTGGCGCGGCACGCCGTTCCCGGAACTGGCCTGCAGGCCGTCCTCCTGATCGACGTCTCCGATCTCTCCACCGCCGCGGACGCGTTGCGCGACGAACAGCGCCGGCTGCGCAAGGTCCAGCGGGTCGCCGAGCTGGGCTCGTGGGAGTTCGACCCGGAGACCGGCCTGACCGTCTGGTCGGACACGCACTACGAACTCCTCGGCGTCGAACGCGGCGCCGTCGTGCCTGGTGCGCAGGCCGTTCTCGACGTCGTGCACCCGGACGACTACAACATGGTCGCGACGTACTGGCAGGGCCGGGAGATCACCGGCGACCCGATCGACATCGAGTACCGGATCGTGCGCCCGGACGGCCAGCTGCGGTGGATCCGCGGTGTCGCCGAGGCGAGGCTGACCGACGCGGGTCAGCTGGACAAGATCACCGGCTACATCCGCGACATCACCGAGGCCAAGCGCGCGGCCACGGAGCTCGCGCAGGAACGGGCGCGGCTGCTGGAGGCGCAGCGCATCGCGCGCATCGGCAGCTGGGCGTACGAGACCGGCACACGGGCGGTCCACCGCAGCGAAGTGCTGATGGAGATGTTCGCCGAGCTCGGCATGACGCCGGACGAGGACCTGCTCAGCGGCGTGCACCCGGACGACCGCGAGGCCGTGACGGCGTTGCGGCACCAGCTGCTGCACACCTCCGACGACGCACCGGTCGAGGTGGAGGTCCGCAGCGAGGTCGGCGAGCGGGTCTACATGTGCCGGGCCCGCGCGGAGATCGCGCCGTCCGGCCGCATCGAGCGCTACCACGGCACCATCCAGGACGTCACCGAAGCCCGTGCCCTGGAACGTCAGATGCGGGAGGACCGCAGACGGCTGGCGGACGCGCAGCAGGCCGCGCGCCTCGGCATGTGGGAGTGGAACCCCGGCACCGGCGAGGTCGTGTGGTCGGACATGCTGCGCGAGCTCTACGGCATCCCCGCGGACATCGCCGGCAACTACCAGTACTACCTCGGCCTGGTGCACCCGGAAGACCGGTCGTGGGTGGACGACCTGTGGCGCCAGCTGGCCGTCGACGAGATCGCCGTGCAGTGTGAGCACCGCGTGGTGCGTCCGGACGGCTCGCTGCGCATCTTCCGCTGCCACGGCATGATCGTGCACGGCCCGCACGGCAAGCAGCTCGCCGTCGGCACCGCCCAGGACGTCACCGAACAACGCGCCGCCGAGGCACGCATGAAGCGTTCCTCGCAGCGCTTCACCGACCTGGTGTCGGTCACGCCCGTCGGCATCGGTCTGTTCGACGAGGCCGAACGCCTAGTGGACGCCAACGACGCGTTGTGCGACCTGCTCGGCATGGAACTGGAGCAGCTCCGCGGCATGACCGCCGAGCAGCTCACCCACCCCGAGGACACCTCGCCCGGCCTGCAGTGGGCCGCCGAACGCACGCAGAAGATCCCGCAGCGCATCCTCGTGCGCCCCGACGGCGAAAAGGTCTACTGCGAGCTGCACATCGCGCTGTCCGTGCAGGACGACGGCCGCCGCTTCTGGCTGATCGTGTTCCTGGACATCACCGAACGCCGCCGCGCCGCCGAGGCCCTGCGCCACCAGGCCACTCACGACGAGCTGACCGGCCTCCCGAACCGCGCGCTGGTGAAGGAGATCCTCAGCAAGGTGCTGGACGGTCCCGGCCGGTCCAAGGTCGCGGTCCTCTTCTGCGACATCGACAACTTCAAGCGCGTCAACGACTCCCTCGGCCACGACGCCGGCGACGAGCTGCTCGTGGCGCTGGCCAGACGGCTGGAGGGCGGCCTGCCGGAGGGCTGCACCGCGGCCCGGCTGTCCGGCGACGAGTACGTGATCATCTCCGAGGACATCGACTCGGTCGGCGGCGTCGACGCGTTGGCGACTCGGGTCGCGTCGTTGCTGAGGACCGCCGTGCCGGTGCACGGCCAGCTGGTCCGGGTCTCCGCATCGATCGGCGCCGCCGTGCCGAACGGCTCGCGTGCGAACGGCGCCGACCTGCTGCGGTTCGCCGACGCCGCGATGTTCGAGGCCAAGCGCAACGGTGCCGGACGCGTGTCGCTGGCGTCGGCCGCGTTGATCGCCTCCGCGGACCGCCAGGTGCACCTCGAAGGCCAGTTGCGCGACGCCATTCAGCACGACGGCCTGGCGTTGCACTACCAGCCGGTGGTGGGCGTCGACGGCGCTGTCCTGACCGCGGAGGCCCTGGTGCGCTGGCCGCACCCCGACCGCGGCCTGCTGCCGCCGGACGTGTTCCTGCCGGTCGCCGAGCAGGGCGACCTGATGCGCGAACTCGACCGCTGGGTGCTGCGAACCGCGTTGCGCGAGGCCGCGACCTGGCCGGCGCCCGACGGCCGGCCGGTGTCGGTGGCGGTGAACCTGGCCGGGTTGGTGCCGGGCGATCCGGAGTTCGTCGACATCGTGTCGACCGCGATCATGGAGTCCGGCGTCCCGTGGGAACGGGTGGTGCTGGAACTGGTCGAGACCGCGTTCGTCGACCTGCCCTCGCGCGTGCGGCAGTCGATGGACGAACTGGTGAAGCGCGGCGTGCAGTTCGCCGTCGACGACTTCGGCACCGGCTACTCGTCGCTGGCCCGCCTGAAGGACCTGCCGGCGCAGATCATCAAGGTGGACCGGCGCTTCGTTTCCGGCGTGGGCAACGACTCCTCGGACTTCGCCGTCGCACGGGCCGTGGTGGACATGGCCCGCGCGATGGGGCGCAAGTGCGTGGCCGAGGGTGTGGAGACGGCCACGCAGTTCCACGTTCTGCGCGGGGTCGGCGTGGACGCGTACCAGGGCTGGTTGTTCTCGCGTCCGGTGCCGCCCAAGGAGTTCCGCGCGGTGCTGGCCCTCGGTCCCCTGCACATCCCGAGGGCGGGTTAGGTCCTCGTGGGCCGCCAGGATTTCGCGATAGGTCATCTCGCGGTGGGTGACCTTGATCTCCAGGCTGGTGCGCATGGTGAACGGCGCCGAGTTCGGTGAGTAGGCCGTGCAGTCGAGCGTGATCATCGACGGCTTGGCGACGTTCACCCAGAACTCGTTCTTGGAGAAGACGGTTCTGGTGGCGTGGACGACCGGGACCTCGAGCTCCATTCGCCAGCTGCTCGGACCTTCCTGCTGCTGGATGCGGCTGTGAGTCGCTATGTCCTGTCCGACGAAATAGGTCGTGACTTGGCTGAAGTAGCCGCCCGTCTCGGTGGTGGGCGAAGCCAGCTTCGGTTCCTCGGCGACGAGCTGGGCATCGCCCGTGGTCGAGGTGACGATGAGTTCGAGGAACAGGTTCTGCAGTCCTTGGACCGCGGGGTTCACCGATGCCAGGCGGAACGCGCAGTGAGCGTTGCGTTCCAGGTAGTTCCGCACGACTTCGCGGTAGTAGTCCGGATTTGGCCTACTGGAACTGACGATGCTGATCCCGTTGCCCGCCTCGCCGACGCGCTGGACCTCCTCGGCTGTCCCGCTCGCCGCGACGTCAGTCGGTGTGCCCATCCGCGTCCAGAAGACGCCGACCGCCATGTCGCACTGGTCGACGACCTGGCGGTTTGATGACGACCTGCGGACGTTCGTTCAGCTCCGGCGCGGAGTGCGTCTCCCAGCGCAACGGCAGCAGCACGATGCTCTTCTCGCGGGAGTTGAGGTAGTTCCACTCGTGGATGACCTCGGTGATCGTGTCCCGCTCCGCCTGCACGTCACCAGGAGAGGCAATCAGGATCTGGAAGACACGCGCGTCGAAAGGCACCGAGCAAGGCTAGGCGTTCGGCGTCGGCGCTTCCAGGTACCTGGCGCTCTCGCCCGCCGCCTTCAGCACCGCGGCCACCCGATGCTTCGGCAGATCGATCAACCGCAGCTCCAGGTCGTCCTCGGCGATCCCAGCGGAGTCGACGATCTCCCGAGCCTGGTTCTTCGTCAGCAAACCCGAAGATCCGCTGATCAACGCCTCGCGCCACACGTTGCGCAACTTCCCGTGCGCCTTCATCAGGATCTCGCGCGCCACCCGCTCGCCGACCGACAGCGTCCCGGCCAGAACCTGATCGGCGACGACGATCGTGGTCTTGCCATCTGGGTTGTTGCGCAGGAATTTCAACTTGAACCGGGTCTTCACCAGTTCCTGGAGTTCCTTCTGCCCTGCCTCGGAGGACACGGCCGGGTGGTTGTTCGGCACCAGGCACGCCAGCCGCGCCGGGGAGGAAGCCAGCAACGTCCGCAGCAACCACGGTCCCGGATCCGCCGACAGGTCGACGGCCAGGGAAGCCGCACCCTTGCCGACGGGCTCGGCCCACCCCGCGGAACGGGGCTTCGGCGGCGGCGAGGACTCGGGCCGGGGAGCCAGGTCGGAGAGAGCGGCCAGCGCTTCCTGCGACGGACCAGAAGACTCCACGGACTGCGCGCCGTGCGTGTAGATCCGGGTGCCGCCGGACACCGCGCGCCGCCCGGTCGGCCGGCAGACGTACAGATCGGCGGCGGAACCGATGGCCTGGGCGCCGTCGAACCGGTGGAACGCGGGCAGGATGGCCTCGAACACCAGGCCGAGCTTCTGCAGTTCCTGCTGCACCTTCAAGCCCAGGGCGGGCGTCCGGTCGGAGAACCCGTAGGCGAGCAACAACCGGCCCGCGGAGATGTCCTCCAACGCCTCGATCGCGCGGCCGGCGAAGAGGCCCATGCCCTCCGGCGTGTACGGCGGGTCGCTGAAAACGAGATCGAAGGATTCGAGGACCGACGTGGGCAGGCCGAAACGCATGTCGCAGTGCAACGTCCGGATGTCGAGTCCACGCGCGGCGGCACGTGAGTCGATGAACTCCAGCAGGCGCTCGTCGAGATCCACGACCGTGATCGACACGTGCGGGTTGACCGCGGCGACGGCCAGCGAGGTCAGGTCGTGGTCGCCGAGGCACAGCAAACGCCTGCCCGCGAGGTCGTAGCCGGAATCCAGCCACACCGCGCGATTCAGGGCTGTCTCCGCGGTCGCCTGCACGTGGTCCAACGAGGACAACGGCGGCGGGACGTCCGCGATGTCCACGAGGATCTGGCGCAGCACGTCCGTGTGATCGCGGACGCCCGACACGCCAAAAGCGCTGCGGTACGAGGCGACCAGACCGGGCGCGATGCGGTAACGATCGTTTGAAGATTCGATGTCGTCGCCAAGGGCTTTCAGCAGGTCCTGGACGGTGCGGCGGGGCACAGCGGGCAGGCGCACGAGTTCGGCCAGCGGGTGCCAGTCGTCGCTGAGCAGGGACAACACTTCGCGGAGCTTGCGGGCGTGTACTCCGCGCTCCGTCACCAACTGGCGAACCTGGTCGATCGTCACAAGCGGTAAACCATACGGCCCGTCACATAGTGGAATGCTGTGCCGGGGTACGCCGAACGAGTTAAGGTCACAGGGATCTGCATCCAGGGCGGCCCAATCGGGGTGGCCGTCACGACCGGAGGGATCTTCGGGTGATCGAGTTCCGGGCCGTCACCAAGCGGTTCGAGGACGGGACCATCGCTGTCGACGAACTCGACCTCACGGTCGAGGCGGGCACCATCACGGTGTTCGTGGGTCCTTCCGGCTGCGGCAAGACGACGTCGCTGCGCATGGTCAACCGCATGATCGACCCGACGTCGGGCACGATCCTCGTTGACGGCAAGGACGTCCTGACCGTTGATCCGCCGACGCTGCGGCGCGGCATCGGCTACGTGATCCAGCAGGCGGGGCTCTTCCCGCACAGGACGGTGCTGGACAACGTCGCGACGGTGCCACTGCTGTCCGGTTGGGACAGACGAAAGGCCCGCACTCGTGCCGCGGAGCTGCTGGAGATCGTCGGGCTCGACCCGGCGTTCGGCAAGCGCTACCCGGCTCAGCTCTCCGGCGGTCAGCAGCAGCGCGTGGGCGTAGCCCGTGCGCTCGCGGCCGACCCGCCGGTGTTGTTGATGGACGAACCGTTCAGCGCGGTCGACCCGGTCGTGCGCGAGGACCTGCAGAACGAACTCCTTCGCCTGCAAGCGGAACTCGACAAGACGATCGTGTTCGTTACGCACGACATCGACGAGGCTTTGAAACTCGGCGAGCGCGTCGCGGTGTTCCAGACGGGCGGCCACCTCGCCCAGTACGCGCGGCCGACCGAATTGCTGGCCGCGCCCGCCAACGACTTCGTGGCCTCGTTCGTCGGCAGGGACCGCGGCTACCGCACGCTGACGTTCCTGCACGCAGATGTGCCCGTGCACCCCATCACCACGGCCAAGCTCGGCGAGCGCATCACCGTCGCGGACTGGACGCTCGTCGTCGACGACGAGAACCGGCCGAAGGGCTGGCTGTCCGGAGTGGACGGTGAGGTCGAGGTCAGCGACCAGCACCTGATCTCCGGTGGCTCGCTCTACGACGGCAGCACGTTGCGCGGCGCGCTCGACGCTGCGCTCAGCTCGCCTTCCGCGCTCGGCGTGGTCGTCGACGACGCCGGCGCGGTGACCGGCGTGGTGAAGGCCGACGACGTGATCAAGGCACTCGCGAAGGCCCGCGCGGCGGGTGAGGTCCCGAAGTGACCTGGATTTTCGAGAACTGGGAAAGGTTCTGGGAAGTCACCGAGGTGCACCTCCGGCTCTCCGTCGTGCCGGTGCTGATCGGGTTCGTGCTGTCCATCCCGCTGGGGTGGCTGGCCAGCCGGTCGCAGACAGCGCGCGCGATCCTCTTCCCGCTGGCCAACATCCTGTTCACGATCCCGTCCATCGCGCTGATCGTGATCACCCCGGTGCTGATCGGCGTGAAGATCCTCGACGAGATCAACGTCGTCGTGCCGCTGGTGATCTACACGGTCGCGCTGATGGTCCGCACGGTCGCCGACGCGCTGTCGGCGGTGCCCGGCCACGTGACCGCCGCCGCGAACGCGATGGGGTTCCGGCCGTGGCGCCGGTTCCTGACCGTCGACTTCCCGCTGGCGCTGCCGGTCACCATCGCGGGCCTGCGGGTCGCGACGGTGTCGAACATCAGCATGGTGAGCGTCGGCGCGCTCGTCGGACTCGGCGGCTACGGCCAGCTCTTCACCGAGGGCTACCAGACCGACCACACCGAGAAGGTCCTCGCGGGTCTCATCGGGACGGTCGTGCTGGCGGCGCTCGCGGACGGGTTGCTGTTGCTGATCGGACGTGTGCTCACGCCGTGGGCAAGGGCGGGGAGGTGAGCTGATGGGCGGCTGGCTCTTCGACCCCGCGCACTGGTCCGGCTCGACCGGGATTCCGGTGCGGCTGCTGGAACATCTCGGTTACACCTTGCTGACGCTGCTGATCGCCGCGCTGATCGCGATCCCGCTCGGCGCGTTCGTCGGCCACACCGGCAAGGGCGGGTTCCTGGTCGTCGGACTCTCGAACGTGCTGCGCGCCCTGCCGACCACGGCTGTGCTGATCCTCGTCGTGCTGTGGGCGGGTCTCGGTGACTTCCCGGTGTACGTCGCGCTGGTGCTGCTCGCGATCCCGCCGATCATGGCGGGCACCTACGCGGGCATCCGCGCGGTCGACCCGGTGACGGTCGACGCGGCACGGGGCGTCGGCATGCGCGAGTCGGGTGTGCTGCTCCAGGTGGAGATCCCGAACGCGCTTCCGTTGATCTTCGGCGGTTTCCGCGGCGCCGCGCTGCAGGTCGTCGCGACCGCCACCATCGCCGCCTACACCGGCGCCGGTGGTCTCGGCAGGTTCGTCTTCGACGGCCTCGCCCTGCAGGATTTCGGACAGATGCTCGCCGGCGCGGTGCTCGTGGCACTGCTCGCCGTTCTCGTCGACCTGGGGTTCGCCGGCCTGCAACGGCTGACGGTCTCGCCAGGGCTGCGTCCAGTGGGAACCGGAGGAAAGAGATGAAGCGCATCGCCACGGCTGTCGCTGCCGTGATGCTTCTGTCGGCGTGCGGTGGTGATCCGTTGACGGGCGGCGCCAACAACCCGGCCCCGACGGACACGATCGTTGTGGGGTCCGGGAACTTCCCGGAGTCGCGCCTGCTCGCGGAGATCTACGCGGAAGCCTTGGCGAGCAAGGGCATCAAGGTCTCCAAGAAGCTGAACATCGGCAACCGCGAGCTGTACTTCAAGGGCGTGCAGGACGGCTCGATCGACCTGATCCCCGAGTACAGCGGCGTGCTTCTCAAGCACGTCAACAAGGAGGCGCCCGAGGTCGGCTCCGACGAGGTGTACGAGGCGCTGAAGAAGGCGCTGCCGCAGGGCCTCATCGTGCTCGACAAGTCCTCCGCGGAGGACAAGGACGCGGTCGTCGTCACCAAGCAGATCGCCGCGCAGTACAGCCTCAAGTCGATCGAAGACCTCGTGCCGTACTGCAAGGACTTCGTTTTCGGTGGCCCGCCGGAGTTCCAGAACCGCCCGGACGGCCTGGCCGGTCTGAAGGCCAAGTACGCCTGCGAGTTCAAGGAGTTCAAGGCGCTCGACGTCGGCGGCCCGCTGACCGTCGCCGGCCTGAAGGACAACACGGTGCAGGCGGCCGACCTGTTCACGACGGACTCCGCTATCAAGGCCAACGAGTTCGTGGTGCTGGAAGACCCGAGGAACGTCTTCGCCGCGGAGAACGTGTTGCCGCTCATCAACGAGAAGAAGGCGTCGCAGCAGGTCCGCGACATCCTCAACGCCATCTCGAAGAAGCTCGACACGAAGACCTTGCTGGAGCTGAACCAGAAGCTGGCTTCGCCGGACAAGCCGGAGCCGGAGAAGGTCGCCAAGGAGTGGCTCGCTTCCGCGGGCATCTGACCTGCTTGTGAGAACCGCTGGCCCGCAGCTTCATGGCTGCAGGTCAGCGGTTTTCGCTTGTACGGCCTTGTAGATGTAGAGGTCCTGGTAGCCCAGCGAGTGGTTCACGCGGAGCATGTGCTCGTTCTCGCTGCTGGTGCGCGTGAAGATCCGTTCGACGCCGGTCAGGTTGTGCAGCATGCTCGCCTTGATCAACCGGCCCAGGCCCTTGCCGCGATGGGCGGGCAGCACGACGGTGTGCAGCTGCTCGGCCACGGTCGTGTCCACGGAATTCCGCTCCACGACCGTGACTCCTGCGACCTCGCCCTTGTGCAGCAGGAGAACGACCCACCGGTCCGCGACGGCTTCTGCCTCTGCCTGCCGGATGCTCTCGACCGTGTTGTGCGCGTCGTCGAGCGCTGTTTCGCCGAAGGGTGCGTCCGCCATCGCGTTGAGTCCCTCGACGAACGCCTCGACGAGCTCGTCCGGCGCCGCGCCGTTCCACGTGACCAGCTCGTAGCCGGGCGGCAGTGCGCCGACCTCGGGAAGTTCGCCGAGGACGAGCTTCTGCCTCGTCATGGAGGTGACGACGCGGAACCCGCGGGCGGCCGCGAACTGCTCGGCGGGAGTGCCCTCGACGACGCTCCAGGACTCGATGACGGTCTGGCCCGCCAGCAACGACCTCATGGAGCCGAGCAAGGCCGTACCGATGCCACGGCGACGGTGTTCCGGTAGCACCACGACCGTGGCGAGGGCGAGGTGCGCGTTGGCCTCGGCCTCGGAGACCTGCACCTGGACGTAGCCGATGATCGTCCCCGCCTCGCGCGCGACCATGAAGCGCGATGCCTCGAAGCCGAGCTCGTCGCGGTTCTCCCACCTGGCGACGCATGCCTCGTAGAGCGGCGGTTCTCTGCCGTCCTCCACCACCCAGGCCGCCACGACCTCGTACAGGCCGTGGCGGTCGTCCTGCGACGCCTGCGCGAAATCCAGTTCCTCGATCACGCGCTCAGCTCCTCGATCTTCGCGCTCACGGCGATCATGTCGCTGACCGTGACGTAGCCGAGCGCGTGGTTGACCCGTGCCATGTGGACGTTCTCGCCGCTGGTGCCGGTGGCGATCTCGGTGATCGCCGGCCGCTCGGACCGCGTCCAGCGGATCATGTGCGCCTTCATGCAACGGCCGAGGCCGCGACCGCGATGTGCCGGCACCACGCAGGTGTCCTGCTGGAACCCGCGCCCTGGGCGTTCGCTGTGCAGTTCGAGTTCGGTCATGCCGGCCACGGCGCCGCTGGCCTCGTGCACCGCGACGACGACTCGTTGC
The DNA here is from genome assembly GCF_033949945.1 of Lentzea miocenica. NCBI lineage: Bacteria > Bacillati > Actinomycetota > Actinomycetes > Pseudonocardiales > Pseudonocardiaceae > Lentzea > Lentzea miocenica. The sequence goes on along the minus strand of NZ_JAXAVW010000021.1, from coordinate 14,659 downwards.
TCGGCGCCGCGGTCGAGGTAGTCCTGCTCGGCCTCGCGTATCCGCTCGGGCGTCCATTGCGGCAGCGGCACGTTCTGCTCGCCCATAGGCGCGTCGTGGATCGCGTTGCGTGCGGCGGCATAGGAGGAGAGCAATTCGTCGGGCGTTCGGCCCGTCCACTGCACGAGCCGGTAGCCGGGCGGGATCGGGACGTCCCAGAGCGTGCTGTCGGCCTCGGCGAGCGTCAGGGTCTGGAGGATGTTGGTGTTGACCGTCCGGAACCCGCGGTTCGAGGCCCACCGGGCGCCGTCGCTGTCCTTGGTGATCTGCCAGCCTTCGAGCTGGGTGCGGCCACGGGCCTCGACCTCGGGCAGCAGCGCCTGCAGGACGGCTGTGCCGACTCCCCGGCGCCGGGCTCGCGGGTGCACCACGATCTCCAGCAACGCCGCGTGTTCCCAGTCCGCGAAGAGCAGCTCGGCGAACCCCGCGGTCTCTCCGTCGAGGCGGGCTGACCAGCGGTGGGACGGACCGAGCCCCTGGAACGGCGTGCGCAGCCGGAAAAGGACTTCCTCGTAGGCCGGTGCGGTCCACCGCGGCCGGTCGTCCGCGTACCGGGCGGTCATCACCTCGTGGAACGCGCGGAGTTCGGCTTCGGGCGCGTGCGCTGGATCGAACTTCTCGACTGTTACCCCCATGCACCCGATCTAAGCAAGATGGTGCCGATCCGCCCAGGCGGCGATGGCGGCGGCGATCTCCTTCGGCCGGTCCTCCTGCGCGTGATGGCCGGCCTCACCCGCGGTCACCACGTCCAACGCGGCGATGTTGTCGACACACCAGGTGTGCAACTGCGGACCGATGAGCAACGTCGGTGAACCCTCGAAGGTCAACAACAGCTTCGGCATCTCCGAGGTGGCGAGCCACGCGCCGTAGGCCTCGATCCGCGGCACCAAAGCGGCCGGTTCGCCGTCGAACGGCATCTGCCGTGCCCATGCGAGCACCGGCCGCCGGCTCGCGGCATCGGGGAACGGCGCCAGATGCGCGGCCATGTCCTCCTCCGACACCGGACTCAGCACACCACCGGTGAACGCCTGCCGCACGAACCCGTCGCTCTCCAGCACGAGCTCCTCGCCGAGGCCGGGCGTGCGGAACTTCGAAACCCGTTCCTGCGCGGGCAAAGGAAGCTCGGAACCGGTCATCGGCTTCACGATCGTCTCGAAGAAGGCGATCCCGGCCACGCGCTCCGGATGCCGGGCCGCCCAGTCGAATGCCAGAGCGCCGCCCCAGTCGTGGCCGACCAGCACCACGCGGTCCAGGTCGAGCGCGTCGAACCACGCGTCGAGGTAGGAAGCGTGGTCGGCGAACGAGTAGGCGATGTCCGGCTTGCCCGAGCGGCCCATGCCGATCAGGTCCGGCGCCAGGCCACCTAACTCCGGCAGCACGTCGCGCCAGGAATGAGACGAGCCGGGGTTGCCGTGCAGGAACACGAACGGCGCGGAGCCGGACGACGAGTAGTGCATGGTCGAGTCGAGGACGGGGACAACAGGCATGACGGAACGTCCTTAGTCGAGGGGAACGGCGAGCAGGTCGACGAGCTCGCGGGAGAACGCGGCCGTGCGATCGCCCAGGGGCGCGAGCAGTCGATCGAGCAGCGAGCTGACCAGGGCGATGGCGGGCTCGACCGTCGAACGGCCGCGCGCGGTCAGTTCCAGCCGCACCGTTCGGGTGTCGACGGTGTCACGGGTGCGGGAGATCAGCCCGGACGCTTCGAGCGCGCGCGCCAGTTTCGAGACGTACAGCGGTTCGAGGCCTGCCCAGTCGGCCAGTTCGCGCTGGGAAGGGCGGTTCATGCCGTAGAGCGATGCCAGCACGACGTACTGCGCGTGCGTCAGCCCGAGGGGGTCCAACGCTCGGTCAACGGCGGTCCGCCATTTCATCGCCAAACGCCACACGAGGTGCCCAGGCGTCGCTTCCGCACTGCTCATGGCAGATACAGTACATGGATACTATGTACATGGCTACTAACCTGAGGCCGCGTGACCGCCGATCCGGGTCGTCAGCTCGTCGGCCGCCTTGCGGACCTCTTTGGCCAGCTCAGGCCACGTCTGGCCGCAGGGTGTGTCGCACACGTGCCGGAACGTCAGCGTGATGGCCGCGATCGGGCGCTCGCCGTGGTCGAACACCGGTGCCGCCACCGAGGCGAACCCCGCGGTCACGAACCCGTCCTCGACCGCCCAGCCCTGACGGCGCTCCGTTGTCAGCAGGCGGCGCAGGGCCGGCAGGTTGTGCGGTCCCCGTCCGGTCCGGTCGACGAACGACGCGACGGACGGGAACAGTGCCCTGACCTGAGCCGGAGACACGTGCGCCAGCATCGCGCGGCCCGACGCCGTCAGGTGCGCGGGCAGGCGCACGCCGACGTCGGACACGATCGTCTGCGGCTGCCGGGGTTGCTCGCGCACCAGGTAGAGGGCCTCGGCGCCGTTGAGCACACCCAGATGGGCGACCTTCTCCATCCGGTCGGCGAGCCGTCGCAGCAACGGGCGGGCCAGCCGTTCCAGCGGGTCGTGGCGCAGGTAGGCGGAGCCGAGTTCGAAGGCGGCGACGCCCAGGCCGTAGCGCTTCTCCTCGGGGAAGTGGGTCGCGAAGCCTGACTCGGTCAGCTCCGACAGCAGGTGGTAGGTCGTTGACCTGGGCAGATTAAGTTCGCGCGCCACCGACGCCGCGGAGACCGGGCCCGGCCGGCCCGCCAGCAGCCGAAGGACCGAGAGACCTCGTCGCAGCGCTGGAACGTCACTGCTGCTGCCCACACCAGTGATTTTCCCACGTGATCCAGCCCACGCCGTTCCGCCATCAGTGCACACTCAACAGAACGAGCCGTTCGTGCGTCATAGGGGTGTGACGGTTTTGAAGGGGGTCGGGATTGACACCGAGTTTCGATGACTTCGTGGCAGAACAGGTGACCCCGTTGCTGCGCTATGCCACCGTGCTCACGTGTGACCCGCACCTGGCCCAGGACGTGGTCCAGGAAGTGCTGCTGCGTGCGCAGCAGAAGTGGGATCGCATCGGTTCCGTCGACCTCCCTCACGCCTACGTCAAGCGCATGGTGACCAACGAGTACCTCTCGTGGCGCAGACGCCGGGCAGCCAAGGACGTCGCCCTCTGCATGTCGACGCTGGAGTCCGTCACCCCGCCCGTCGGAGACACGACGCACCACTACGACGAGCGGGAAGCAATGTTGCAGCGGATCGCCAAGCTGCCCCGCAAACAGCGGGCCGCGGTCGTGCTCCGCTACTACGAGAACTACGAGGACTCGGAGATCGCACAGATGCTCGGTTGTGCCGAGGGAACCGTGCGCAGCCACATCTCGCGTGCGCTGGCCACACTCCGCCTGGATCACACGCCGGAGCCCGCTGGTGTCGGGTTGCGGCTCGGGGAGGGCCTGTCGTGAACGACACCGAACAGCTCATCAAGGAGGCACTCGGCCAGTTGGCCGAACGCACTCCGCATCCGGGGCCGACGCTGAACGCCTTGCGGCGCAAGCGGAAAAGGCAACGGAACAACGTCTTCCTGATCGCCACCGCCTCCATGGCCGCCGTCGCCGTCCTGATCTTCGCGGGCGTCATCGCGAGCGACAGGTACACGCCGCCGAACACCAACGACGCGGCCGCCGCGCTCATGCCGACGAACTCGAACGGCCAGAGCGTCGCGATCAAGTACACGCCGCACTGGCTGCCCGACGGCTACGTCGAGACGTTCCGCAGCGTCGGCGACGAGACCACGCGCGTGTGGGTGCCGGCGAACATCAAGGAGAAGGACCCGACGCAGCAGACCGGCGACCCGCGCGTCAGTCTCCGCAACCTGAAGAACCTGCCTGACCTCAGCGGATGGCTGGAGACCAGCGTCCGCGGGCTGAAGGCGTGGGCGCGCACGGTCCAAGGCCAGTCGCCCACGCCCACGACCGAACTGGTGTGGCAGGCGCAGGACGTGCTGAGCGTGTCCGTTCGTGGGGAGACGAACGGAACAGACACCGCGATGCGCGTCGCCGACTCGGTGCGCGCGGACGCCAAGCTGAGCTACCTGGCGCCGTTCTCGCTGGACGGCAAACCGGCGAGCGACATCTGGGGCAGCACCCTCACCCGGTGGACGGCCCAGTGGCGCTCGGAGAAGTTCGTGGTGACCCTCGCGACCAGCGCGCCGGCCCAGACGTCCGGCACTCCGGCGAACGTGCGCGGCAAGCAGGGCGCGATCGTCCCCAGTGGTGCGCTCGTGGTGCAGGACAGCGGGCTGTGGCTCACCGTGTCGGGCGCTTCCCAGAGCACGGACAGCCTGCTCGACACGGCCAACCGGGTGTCGATGCAACACATGGACCACCCGGACACGAACTGGATCGGTCGCGGCTTGTAGCCCTGCCTGTCTGGGGTACCAGACACCATCGCGCGCTCCGGGGTCGCTGAGTTGGCCCCGGAGCGCTGTGATGTCTGCATGACACAACCGGTGGAGCTGGGTCCGAAGCCGCTGACCCTCGAGGACGTCCACGCCGTCGCCCGCGACGGTGCCCCGGTGACGATCACCGAGGCGGCCCGCGAGGCGGTCACCACCGCCCGTGGCCACATCGAAGAGCTGGCCACGGCCGAACGCCCCACCTACGGCGTCTCGACCGGGTTCGGCGCGCTCGCCGTCCGGCACATCCCGCCGGACCGCCGTGCCCAGCTGCAGCGGTCGCTGATCCGCTCGCACGCCGCCGGTTCGGGTCCCGAGGTCGAGCGCGAGGTCGTGCGCGCGCTGATGTTGCTGCGGCTGCGCACCCTCTCCACCGGGCACACCGGCGTCCGGCTGTCCACTGTGGACGCCATGGCCGGGATGCTGAACGCCGGCATCACCCCGATCGTGCACGAGTACGGCTCGCTGGGCTGCTCCGGCGACCTGGCGCCGCTCTCGGCCAGCGCGCTGGCGTTGATGGGCGAGGGCATGGTCCGCAACGCTCGGGGCGAGCTCGTCCCGGCGGCCGAGGCGCTCGCCGAGGCGGGCATCGAACCGGTGCGGCTGGCCGAGAAGGAAGGCCTCGCGCTGATCAACGGCACCGACGGCATGCTCGGCATGCTGGCGCTGGCGATCGCGGACTTCACCAGGCTGCTCGACATCGCCGACCTCACCGCCGCGATGAGCGTCGAGGCGTTGCTCGGCACCGACCGCGTCTTCGAGCCGGAGCTGCACGCGCTGCGCCCGCACCCCGGCCAGAACGTCAGTGCCGCCCGGATGCTCGCGTTCATGCGCGGTTCCGAGATCGTCGCCTCGCACCGCGGCCCCGACTGCACCCGCGTGCAGGACGCGTACTCGCTGCGTTGCTCCCCGCAGGTGCACGGCGCGGCGCGCGACACGGTGGCGTACGCGGCGACGGTGGCCGACCGCGAGCTGTCGTCGGTGATCGACAACCCGGTGGTGCTGGCGGACGGCAGGGTCGAGTCGAACGGCAACTTCCACGGCGCACCGGTCGCCTACGCGCTGGACTTCCTCGCCATCCCGCTCGCGGACGTGGCGTCCATCGCCGAGCGCCGCACCGACCGCATGCTCGACGTCTCGCGTTCGCACGGCCTCCCGCCGTTCCTCGCCGACGACCCCGGCGTCGACTCCGGCCACATGATCGCCCAGTACACCCAGGCGGCGATCGTGTCCGAGCTCAAGCGCCTGGCCGTGCCGGCGTCCGTCGACTCGATCCCGTCCTCCGCGATGCAGGAGGACCACGTGTCGATGGGCTGGTCCGCCGCCCGCAAGCTGCGCAAGGCCGTGGACGGACTCACGACCGTGCTGGCCATCGAACTGCTCACCGCCGCGCGGGCACTCGACCTGCGCGCGCCCCTCAAGCCCGCCCCCGCGACGGCCGCCGCCGTGGCGAAGTTGCGCGAGACGGTCGCCGGACCCGGTCCGGACCGCCACCTCGCCCCCGAGATCGCCGCCGCCGAGGCCCTGATTCGAAGTGGAGCTCTTCAGTGAAAGACGCCGCAAACGTTGTTCGAGCTGACCGTGGCACCGAACTGACCGCGAAGAACTGGTCGACTGAAGCCGCCCTGCGGATGTTCCACAACAACCTCGACCCGGACGTCGCCGAGCGCCCGGAGGACCTCGTCGTCTACGGCGGCACCGGCAAGGCCGCACGCGACTGGCCGTCGTTCGACGCGATCTCCCGCGAGCTCAAGAACCTGGAGGCCGACGAGACGCTGCTGGTGCAGTCGGGCCGTCCGGTCGGTGTCATGCGCACGAACGAGTGGGCGCCGCGCGTGCTCATCGCGAACTCGAACCTCGTGCCGGACTGGGCGAACTGGCCCGAGTTCCGCCGCCTGGAGGCCGAGGGCCTCACGATGTACGGGCAGATGACGGCCGGTTCGTGGATCTACATCGGCACCCAGGGCATCCTGCAGGGCACCTTCGAGACGTTCGCCGCCATTGCCACCAAGCGCTTCAACGGCACGCTGCGCGGAACGCTGACGGTGACCGCGGGCCTCGGTGGCATGGGTGGCGCGCAGCCGCTCGCCGTGACGATGAACGAGGGCGTCGCGCTCTGCGTCGAGGTCGACCCGCACCGCGCCCAGCGTCGCCTGGAGACCCGCTACCTCGACGAGATCGCGGACGACCTGGACTCGGCGATCGAGCGCGTGCTGGCCGCGAAGGCCGCCGGTGAGGCCGTTTCCGTCGGTGTCGTGGGCAACGCGGCAGAGATTCTGCCCGAGCTGCTGCGCCGCGAGGTCGCCGTCGACATCGTGACGGACCAGACCTCCGCGCACGACCCGTTGGCGTACCTGCCGGTCGGTGTGGCTTTGGAGGACTGGGCGTCCTACGCCGCCGCGAAGCCGGAGGAGTTCACCGACCGGGCGCGGGCGTCGATGGCCGCGCACGTCGAGGCGATGGTCGGCTTCATGGACCGCGGCGCCGAGGTGTTCGACTACGGCAACTCGATCCGCGGCGAGGCCCAGCTCGGCGGCTACGACCGCGCGTTCGCCTTCCCCGGCTTCGTGCCCGCGTACATCCGGCCGCTGTTCTGCGAGGGCAAGGGCCCGTTCCGCTGGGCGGCGCTGTCCGGCGACCCGGCCGACATCGCCAAGACCGACGCCGCGATCCTGGAGCTGTTCCCGGAGAACGAGCAGCTCCACCGGTGGATCAAGATGGCGGGTGAGCGCGTCGAGTTCCAGGGCCTGCCCGCTCGCATCTGCTGGCTCGGCTACGGCGAACGGCACCTCGCGGGCCTGAAGTTCAACGAGATGGTGGCGTCCGGCGAGCTGTCCGCGCCGATCGTCATCGGCCGCGACCACCTCGACTGCGGCTCGGTGGCCTCCCCGTACCGCGAGACCGAGGCGATGGCCGACGGCTCCGACGCGATCGCCGACTGGCCGCTGCTCAACGCGCTGGTCAACACGGCCTCGGGTGCGACGTGGGTCTCGATCCACCACGGTGGTGGGGTGGGCATCGGCCGCTCGATCCACGCCGGGCAGGTGACGGTGGCGGACGGCACCGAGCTCGCCGCGCAGAAGATCGAGCGCGTGCTGACCAACGACCCCGGGATGGGCGTCATCCGGCACGTGGACGCCGGGTACGACGAGGCCAAGACCGTGGCCGCCGAGAAGGGCGTACCCATCCCAATGCTGCACAGTCCGATGGAGGGCTGAAAATTGTCAGACCTCGCTGGGAGAATTGAATTCGGGGGTCCCCTGGGAGGGGACGCCTGCGTGAGCTTGCCGGTGGTGGCGTGATGCTGGAGCAGATCAGCGACGTCGGCCGCGACCTCAAGCGCGGCGGTTACTCCCGTCACGGCTACAACAAGCCGGAACTCGAGCTCCGCCACTGGTTCGTCGAGCAGGCCGTCAAGCGCGGCCTGAACGTCGAGACCGACCAGAACGGCAACCTCTGGGCCTGGTGGGGCGAGCGCGGCGAGAACGCGCTCATCACCGGCAGCCACCTCGACTCGGTGCCCGGCGGCGGCGCGTTCGACGGCCCGCTCGGGGTGACCAGTTCGCTGCAGGCCGTGGACCTCCTGCAGGCCAAGGGGTTCAAGCCCGCGCGGCCGTTCGCCATCACCGTCTTCGCGGAGGAGGAGGGTGGCCGGTTCGGTGTGGCCTGCCTGGGCTCCCGCCTGCTGACCGGCGCCATCTCCCCGGAGAAGGCGTTGAACCTCAAGGACCCGGACGGCATCACGCTGGCCGAGGCGATGAAGGCCGCCGGCTACAACCCGGACCTGGTCGGCAGGGACGAGCGCGCGCTCAGGCGGATCGGTCAGTTCGTCGAGCTGCACGTCGAACAGGGCCGCGGCCTGACGGTTCCGGTCGGCGTGGCGTCCAGCATCCTGGCGCACGGCCGGTGGCGCTTCACGTTCGCCGGCGAGGGCAACCACGCCGGTGCGACGCTGATCGAGGACCGCCGCGACCCGATGCTCCCGGCATCACAACTCGTCCTGGCAGCGCGAAAGGCTGCCAGGGACGGCGGGCGTGCCACCGTGGGAAGGCTCGTCCCCAACCCCGGCGGCACCAACGTCATCGCGTCCACCGTGGACGTCTGGCTCGACGCGCGGGACAGCGACGACGCGCGCACCCGTGCGATGGTCGCGGAGATCTCCGAGGCGGCTCACCAGGCAGCGAAGGAGGAAGGCTGCGAACTGCGGATCACCGAGGAGTCGTACGGCGACACGGTGCACTTCGACGCGCGGCTGCGTGACGACATCGCGGGCGCGCTCGGTGGCGTTCCGGCGTTGCCGACCGGTGCGGGCCACGACGCGGGCATCCTCGCCGAGCACGTGCCGACGGCGATGTTGTTCGTGCGCAACCCGACCGGCGTGAGCCACGCGCCGGAGGAGTTCGCCGAGCAGGCCGACGTCGACGAAGGCGTCAAAGCACTGGCCGCGACGATCGAACACCTCGGCTCATGAACTTCTGGTGCGAGCGGGCCTGGTTGCCCGGCGGGCTCGCCGAACGCGTGCTGATCCGGGTCGAGAACGGCGTGATCGCGAACGTGTCCACAGTGGACACTATTCCGCTGGGTGTGCGCAGGCTGTACGGCGTGGTCGTGCCGGGCTTCGCGAACGCCCACTCGCACGCGTTCCACCGCGCGCTCAGAGGGCGCACGCACGACGGCGGTGGGACGTTCTGGACGTGGCGCGAAGGCATGTACGCGCTGGCGTCCAAGCTGACGCCGCAGTCCTACTACCGCCTCGCCCGCGCGGTCTACGGCGAGATGGCGCTCGCCGGCGTCTCGAGCGTCGGAGAGTTCCACTACGTGCACGACAGGTCGAACGAGTTCGGGTACGCCCTGCGGGAAGCCGCGAAGGACGCGGGAATCCGTCTCACCCTGCTCGACACCTGCTACCTCGCGGGCGGCATCGACCAGCCGCTCAACGAGGTCCAGCAACGCTTCTCGGACGGCACCGCCGAGGCGTGGGCGAGCCGGGTGGCCGAACTCAAGTCCGACGACGTGATGCGCGTCGGCGCCGCGATCCACTCCGTCCGCGCGGTCCCGCGAGCTGAGCTCTCCGTGGTGGCGCAGGCGTTTCCGGACGCTCCGCTGCACATCCACCTCTCCGAGCAACCGGCGGAGAACGAGGCCTGCCTCGCGGCTCACGGCCTCACCCCGACCGGCCTGCTCCAGGAATCCGGTGCCCTCTCACCGCGCACCACGGCCGTGCACGCCACGCACCTGACGCCCGAGGACATCGCAACACTCGGCGGCACGGGCACGGGCGCGTGCTTCTGCCCGACCACCGAGGCCGATCTCGCCGACGGCATCGGGCCGGCGCGCGAACTGGCCGACGCGGGCAGCCCGTTGTCGCTGGGCAGCGACCAGCACGCGGTGATCGACCCGTTGCTGGAAACCCGCGCGCTGGAGCACAACGAACGCCTCCGCACCGGTCAGCGCGGCCGCTTCTCGCCGCAAGAACTGCTGCAGGCCGCCACTCGCCACGACGCACTGGGCTGGCCACAGGCGGGTCGCATCGAACCGGGCCAGGCCTGCGACCTCGTGGCGATCAGCTGCTCGACGCCGCGCACCGCGGGTTCGTTGCCGCAGCAGGTTTTCCTGTCGGCGACGGCGTCCGATGTGGACACCGTGGTGGTCGGCGGCCGGGTGGTCGCCAGTGGTGGTGTGCACGAGACTTTGGGAGACGTCGGCAGGCTGCTGGCGGACGCGATCGAGGAGCTGTGGGCATGAGCGTGCTGATCACCGGCATCGGCGAGCTGACGACGAACAGCGAGGCCACCGGCGACGCGCTGATCATCGACGGCGAGCAGATCGCGTGGGTGGGTCAGGCGTCAGATGCCCCGGCGGCGGACTCGAAGGTCGACGTCGAGGGACGCGCCGTGCTGCCCGGCTGGGTCGACAGCCACACGCACCTGGTGTTCGCGGGCGACCGCACCGCGGAGTTCGGCGCGCGCATGGCCGGCAAGCCCTACACCGCGGGTGGCATCGCGGTGACGGTCAACGCGACCCGGCAGGCCACCGACGCCGAGCTGTCCGAGGTCGTCCGCAGGCACGTCGCCGAGGCGCTGAAGCAGGGCACGACGTTCGTGGAGACCAAGACCGGCTACGGCCTGAACGTCCCGGACGAGGTCCGGAGTGCCCGCATCGCCGCCGAGCACGCCGACGAGGTGACGTTCCTCGGTGCCCACCTCGTCCCGCCCGGCGAGGACGCCGACACCTACGTCGACCTGGTCCGCGGCGAGATGCTCGACGCCGTCGCGCCCCTCGTGCGCTGGGCCGACGTGTTCTGCGAGAAGGGCGCCTTCGACTACGGCCAGTCGAAGGCCGTGCTCGTGGCGGCCCAGGAGAAGGGACTCGGCCTGCGCGTTCACGGCAACCAGCTCGGCGAGGGCCCCGGCGTGCGGCTGGCCGTGGAGCTCGGTGCCGCCTCGGTCGACCACTGCACCTACCTGTCGCAGGACGACGTCGACGCGCTGGCGTCGTCGGACACGGTCGCCACGCTGCTCCCCGCGTGCGACCTCTCGACCCGTCAGTCCCTGCCACCGGCCCGCGCGCTGCTGGACGCTGGTGCCACGGTCGCGCTGGCCAGCAACTGCAACCCCGGCTCGTCCTACACGTCGTCGATGGCGTTCTGCGTGACGACAGCGGTCCTGCAGATGCGGATGAGCGTGGAAGAAGCCGTGTGGTCGGCGACGGCGGGTGGCGCGCAAGCCTTGCGGAGGGATGACGTCGGGGTGATCCGGCCTGGTGCGCGCGCAGATCTGCACGTGCTGGACGCACCGTCGATCACGCACCTGGCGTATCGCCCAGGGGTCCCGTTGACCTACTCGGTGTGGCGTCGGGGCGAACGAACCAATTGAGACCGGCGTCTCATTACCCTTCGTGTGGGCCTACTGGCGGAGGGTTCGGCACCGTACGGTGGCACCGTGGTGGATTTCGCCGAGGCCCTGACGAAAGCCGTCGACAACAGCGGCCTCAGTCTCGAACGCATCCAGCACCACCTGGCCGCCCGCGGCATGCAGGTGAGCATCTCGACGCTCAGCTACTGGCGCCGCGGCCGCAGCCGTCCGGAACGCCCCGAGTCGCTGAAGGTCGTCGCGGCGCTGGAGGAACTGCTCGATCTCGGGGAAGGGTTTCTCACCGACCGGCTCGGCGACAAGCGGCCACGAGGACGCTGGGTCGGGCAGTCGATGTCCCTCGAGGACATGTGGGACTCCCGCGCCACCGATCTCGGCGAGGTCATGGCGCGGATCGACCGGCTGCAACCGACCGCGTCGACGTACCTCAGCGTGCAGGACCGGCAGGTGATCGGGCCGGACCGCCGTGAGGTCCTGAACCACTGCACCGGCGTCGTCCAGGCGCTGGAGGACGGGGTCGACAGGTTCCTGGCCATCCAGCTGGCCGATGCCACCGACCTCGGCGTGCCGACGATCGAGGCGGGGCCGCCGTGCCGGCTCGGCAGGGTCCGCAGTGAGGACTCCACCGGGTTCCTCGTCGCGGAGATCCTCTTCGACCGGATGCTCAGAGCGGGGGAGACGGCCCTCGTCGACTACACGGTCCGGATGAAACCCGGTGCGGACAGCGAGGTCTGCGACCGGCGGTTCCTGCGGCCGGTGGGCGAGTACACGCTGCAGATCGACTTCCACCCGGACGCGGTGCCGGCGCGGTGCTACGAGTTCGCCCGGCCGTCGCTGCACGAACCGGAGACCGCGCTGAACGACCTGTGGATCGGGACGACCGCGTCGACGCACATCCACGTGCGGAACTCGAAGCCCGGAATCTACGGAGTGCGGTGGGAGTGGGAGTAGCCGCTACTCCCACTCCCCACCGCAAGCGCCCCCAGTCGATCGATGCTTCCGGCCGAGCCGCATTCGGCCTGGGCATCGAGGGCGCCAGGATGGCCGTCGCCGCCGCAGGGGAGCGGCGACGGCAGGCTTTCCTAGACCTTCAGCAGCAGGTTCGGTGAACCCGTCTTGATGTCGGTCAGAGCTTGTTCGGCGTGGCCGCGCCGACGAGCGCACCGCGCACCTGGTCGGGTGTCGCGTTCGGGTTCGCGCTCAGGTAGAGCGCGGCCGCACCCGCGACGTGCGGTGAGGCCATCGACGTGCCGCCCATGGACCGCGTGCCGGTGTCGTTGCTGTGCGAGGCGGAGACGATGTCGCTACCGGGCGCCCAGATGTCCAGGCACTTGCCGTGGTTCGACGAGCCCGCCGACCAGATCGACCGCTTGTCGGCGCGGTCGGACGCACCGACCGTGATCGCCTCCGGCGTGCGGGCCGGGGTGAAGTTGCACGCGTCCTGGCCGCTGTTGCCGCCCGCCAGCACGTAGGTGAAGCCCGCGGTGATCGACCGCTTCACGGCGTTCTCCAGCGAGCTGTTCGTGCCGCTGCCACCCAGGCTCATGTTGACGACGGCCGGCTTCTTGCCGTTCGCCGTCACCCAGTCGATGCCGCGGATGATGCCGTCCCACGCGCCGCTGCCGTTGCAGTCGAGCACGCGGACGCCGACGACCCTGGCCTTCTTCGCGACGCCGTAAGTCTTGCCCGCGATCGTGCCGGCGACGTGCGAGCCGTGGCCCTGGCAGTCCTGCGCGACGGCGTCGTTGTCGATGAAGTCGTAACCGTCGGAAGCGCGGCCCTCGAATTCGGAATGCGTTTTCCTGATTCCGGTGTCAAGAACGTACGTCGTCACGTTCGACGCGGTGTTCGGGTAGGTGTAGGACTGGTTGAGCGGCAGGTTCGCCTGGTCGATCCGGTCGAGTCCCCAGGTCGGGTTCGACTGGGTCTCCTGGATGGTGGCGAAGGTGTTGCGCTCGACGAATTCGACATCGGGGTCGGCCGCGAGCCGCCGTGCCTGTCGTTCGGACATCCCGGTGACCGAGAAGCCGTGCAGTGCGGTGCTGTACGTGTGCTTGAGAAAGCCCTGGTAGCGGGACGCCAACGCGCTGGCAGGGGTGCGCGCTCCGTCCTTCAGCACCACGATGTAGCTGCCCTCGACCGCCTGCGCGCCCGCACCGGGCAGCACTGCTTCCTCAGCGATCGCGGTGGGCGTCAGCATCGCCGTGGAAGCAATGCTGAATGCCGCCGCAATGGCGACATGACGCCGTAGTGGTGCCATCGGTTCCTCCTGGCAGGGAATGAACTGGGGAACACCAATAAACTAACGTGAGTTGTGCTCCGGATAACAGGTTCGAAACTTCAGTTCTCAATACTGTCAAAACTGTGGCGAACCCCGGTTTTGTGCACTCGCCGTGCTGGGCGAGCCGGTTTCGATCACGGGCCGTAGCATTCCTCCATGCGGGAATTCGCCGAGGCACTGGCCAAGGCCGTGGAGGCGAGTGGCCTCAGTCTGGAGCGGATCCAGCACCACCTGGAACTGCGCGGCGTGCAGGTGAGCCTGTCGACGCTGAGCTACTGGCGCCGTGGCCGCAGCCGTCCGGAACGGCCGGAGTCGCTGCACGCCGTTGCTGTGCTCGAAGAGGTGCTGCGGCTGGCACCGGGGGAGCTGACCGGGCAGCTCGGTGACAAGCGGCCGCGCGGCCGCTGGATCGAACGGGCCGCCGCGTTGGAGGGGATCTGGCAGGAGGCCGCCATCGACCTCGGCCGCGCCATCGCCCGCGTGGACCGCCTCACCGCGGCTCCAGCGAAGTACCTCGTCGTACGGGACCTGACCGTGATCGGTCCCGATCGGAGGGAGGTCGAGATGCGGACCAGTTCGGTGATCGAGGCGTTCGAGGACGGCGTCGACCGGATCCTCGTGGCGAAGACCGCCGACGAGACCGACCGCTCTCCCGGCGAGATCGTCGCGCAGAAGTCGTGCCGCGTCGGCCGGGTGCGCAGGGACGACGACCACAAGCTGATCGTCGCCGAGGTCATCCTCGACCGGGTGCTGCGTGCGGGGGACACCGCGCTCGTGGACGTGCGGATGATCTCCGACCCCGGTGCGGACAGCGTCTCGGCGGACCGCACGTTCGTCCGCGCGCTGCGCGAGTACGTGCTGGAGGTCGAGTTCCACCCCGACGCGGTGCCCGTGCGGTGCCACAGCTTCAGCCGGTCCGAGCCGGGCGCACCCGATGTCGACACAGGTGAGCTGTGGATCGGCACCACGGCCTCCACTCACCTCGTCGTCCGCGAAGCCCAGGCGGGTTACGTCTACGGCATCAAGTGGGAGTGGGAGTAGCGGCCCTCGCTCGCTACTCCCACGGCTGCACTTCGAGGGTTCCGTTCCC